>JAITNC010000075.1 GCA_031290675.1 Campylobacteraceae bacterium
GTGTTATTATAAGGAAGTTTCCTTAAAAAATCTGGGGAGCGGAGAGCCGCCCCTCATTTTTTTGCTCATTTCATGGACATATAACTGTTGAGTGCGCCGATGTAAGCTTGGGCTGTGGCGTACATAGTGTCTACATTTAAGCCATGTCCGATGATAGGCTTGCCGCCGTCAAATGCGACTTTGACGATGACTTTCGCCAATGCGTCTTTGCCCTGACTTACAGCGTCCACTTTGTAGTCTTTGAGCTCTCCGCCCACGCCGCAGACTCTGTCTATGACTTTAAATACAGCGTCCATCGTGCCGTTTCCTATCGCCGCTTCGGTTATCAATTTGTCGTGATGTTTGATAGTGATAGCCGCATTTGGAACGCCTCCGGGGTTACAATCGCTAAGCTGCAATGTTACAAGCTCAAATATTTGTGGTATTTTTGTAATCTCCTCAGCCACCAAAGCCCTCAAATCATCATCAAAAATCTCTTTTTTCTGGTCTGCCAATATTTTAAATTTCTCAAACGCTTCGTTTAACTCATCATCTTTTAGCGTGTATCCAAGAGAGAATAACCTGTCTTTGAAGGCGTGGCGTCCGCTGTGTTTGCCCAAGACGAGATTGTTATTGTCAAGTCCGATGTCGCCGGGCTGTATAATCTCGTAAGTTTCTTTATTTTTCAACACGCCGTCCTGATGTATGCCGCTCTCGTGCGCAAAAGCGTTTTTGCCGACTATCGCTTTATTTGGTTGAGGTTCTATGCCTGTTATCAACGAAACAAGTTTGCTCGTCGGGTATATCTCTTTTGTGTTTATGTTTGTGTAAAGCGGCGAAAATATATCTTGTCTTGTTTTGATAGCCATCACTATCTCCTCAAGTGCGGCGTTGCCCGCTCGCTCGCCAAGCCCGTTTATCGTACACTCAACCTGCCTTGCGCCGTTCTCTACAGCCGCCAAAGAGTTCGCCACGGCAAGCCCCAAATCGTTGTGGTTGTGTACAGATATAACAGCCCGCCCTTTCACAAAAAGGCTAAGCTCTTTTATCCTATCGCCTATCTCATTTGGAAGCCTGTAGCCGACTGTGTCGGGGATATTTAAAGTCTGTGCTCCGGCGTTTATCACGGCGTCCAAGACCTCTTTGAGAAAGCTTATCTCACTTCTGCCCGCATCTTCACAGCTGAACTCAACATCGCCTATCAAACTTTTGGCGTATCGCACGCTCTCCTCAGCTTTTTTGAGCACTTCGGATGGTTTCATCTTGAGTTTGTACTCCATATGGATAGGGCTTGTGGCTAAAAATATATGTATACGCTTGTTGCGTGCCGGAAGTATGGAGTCCGCAGCCGCTTTGATATCTTTCTCAAGACATCTGGCAAGCGAGCAGACGATACTTTTGTCTACTTGTTCGCTTATTCTTCTTATGGCGTCAAAATCGCCCGGACTCGCCGCCGCAAATCCCGCTTCTATGATATCAACGCCAAGTTTTTGCAACTGTAAGGCTATCTGTATCTTCTCTTCAGTGTTCATGGAAGCGCCGGGGCTTTGCTCGCCGTCTCTCAACGTGGTATCAAAAATTTTTACTAAATTGCCGTTCATTTTATCTCCTTAAATATTATAAATGAAAGATGTTCAAAAAACATCAAACCAAAAAACGAAAAAGTTTACAGTGAGTAGAGGAGTGTTGAGCGAAGCAGGAGCGCGTTTTTTATCTCAATTTTGGGTAAGATTTTGATGTATTTTGCTATGCCGACAGTTACACCGTTCATACGAAGCTCCTTTGCTTTAAAATTTAAGTCAGTTATTATACTTGTTTTTTTTGATTTTTGCAACAGTAAAATTATAAGCGAGCCTGATAATGCCGTACAGGACATAACCGCTCACCAATACCGTAATACTGATAACTTGATAAAGATATATCACAGAGAAAACGACTGTCAAAAATGTCAAGACTTTCAGCACATTGGCTTTTTTGAGGTCTATCTTTTTGAAGCTCGGGTATCGCACGTTGCTGACCATAAGTACGGACGCTAAGGCTTGAAGGACGATAAGAGCTTCTTTGAAATCGCCGAAAATATCGGCATAATCTCTGAACATCAAGCCCCACGTAACGACCAAAACAGCCGCTGTAGGTATCGGCAAGCCGATAAACATAGAGGGTTCGTTTGAGGAGCTCATGATGTTAAATCTAGCCAATCTTATCGCTCCAAAAACCACATATATGGCTGCGAAAAGCACGCCAACTCTTCCATAATACTGCCCGACGCTAAAATAAAAAAACATCGCCGGAGCCGCACCGAAGGCTATCACATCGGCAAGAGAGTCAAACTCCATGCCAAATTTGCTCGTAGTGTTTGTAAGTCTGGCGACTCTCCCATCAAGCCCGTCAAATATAAGCGACAAGAGGATATACACGGCAGCTTTGCCAAATTCACCTTTAGAGGCGGCAACAATGCTGGCAACACCCAAAAATGCGCTCGCGGCAGTGAAAAGATTTGGCAGTATATAGCCAAGCTGCAATTTTCCGTTTTTCAAATCATTATCCATTTTTTAACCTTTATAAGCGAAATATCCAATAACACTCTCTCCGCCTTTTACGTGAGCGCCTATGGAGACTTTGACCCTTGAGTCCAAAGGCAACAGCAGCTCAACGCTCCCATCAACCATAAAAGCTATCCTGCTTCCGGACTTCAGCTCTCCGCGCCCATATCCCAAGTATATCTTTTTGCTAAACATACCCGCTTGTACACGCATAAAAAAGGGCGTGTTGTTGTGCGAGCATTTGAAGTCTATACGTTCGTTTAGAGCGGAGGCTATCTTTTTATACGGCGGCAAAAAAAGCCCGTGTATGGTTTTGGCGCTGTTGAGCGTAGAGCCGATGGGAAAGCGCACCATACCGACATCAAATGGCAACGAGCGGATTTTGACATACAAAAAGTCCTGTTTTTGCAGCTCGCTGGTGATGCGCTCTATGGCTACAATCTTTCCGTCTATCGGCGAGATGATAGCCAAAGGGTCGTCCTCCATGGCTATTCGCTCGGGATTTCTATATACAAACATCAACAGCAGTACGACGATAAACATGATGTAGTATCCGGTATCGCTCCAGTAAGCCAACAAAAGCAGGACAAGGGCTATGGCGATGTTGCGCCAACCCTCTTTTGCTATGATTTGTGTTGATGTAAATTGAGCATTCATGTGAAAATCTTTTTAAGCCTCGTTTTTATTGTCCGGCTGTTCTGTTTTTTTCGCCTCGTCGGATACAGCGCTCGTTTCAAGGTCTATCTGTATCTTTGTGGGCATATCGTTCGCCTTCTCAAAATCTCTTATTATCTGCCTTACCTCGTCGCCGTCAATAGTCTCTTTGTCGTAAAGCGCTTTGACCATATTTTCTATAGCGCCTTTGTACTCCTCAAGCGTCGTCAAAACCACCTTAAATCTCTCGTCAAGTTTTGCTTTTACGTATTTGTCTATCTCTTCGGCTGTTTTGTCGCTATAGTCTTTGACAGTCTGTCCGCCGTTTAAGAACATATTTTGGCGGCGTTCAAGCACCATAAGTCCGGCGACTTCGCTCATGCCGTACATACTGACCATAGATTTGATGATATTTGTAGCTCTGTCCAAGTCGTTTGACGCACCGTCTGATATCTCTTTTAAAAATACCCTCTCGCTAGCCCTTCCTGCGAGCAGTACATCAACTTCGGCTATGAGTTCGTGATATTGCCTTAAAAATCTATTTTCCTCAGGTGTGTTCATAGAGTAGCCCAATATGCCAAGTCCGCGCGGCACGATAGTAACTTTGGTCGTTTTTGTTGAGCCTTTTGTCAGCTCTCCTACAAGTGCGTGTCCGCTCTCGTGGTACGCTACTATCTTTTTCTCTTTGGGGTTGATAGAGCGGCCTTTTTTCTTTAGTCCTATCGCCGCCCGCTCAAACGCTTCCAAAAAGTCTTTTTGCTCAACATACTCTTTTGATTCACGTCCCGCCAATAGCGCCGCTTCGTTTATCACGTTCGCCAAATCCGCTCCGGCAAATCCTACTGTCATTATCGCTATCTCTTCAAGATTTACATCTTTTGACAACTTTATGTCTTTTATATGCACTTGAAGTATGGCAAGTCTGCCTTTCAAGTCCGGTCTGTCCACAAGCACCTGCCTGTCAAATCTGCCAGGTCTTAGAAGTGCGGCGTCAAGCACTTCGGGTCTGTTTGTAGCGGCCAAAACTATAACGGGCGATGAGTCTGACGAAAAGCCGTCCATCTCCGCCAAAAGTTGGTTTAGCGTCTGTTCGCGCTCGTCATTTCCGCCAAGTTGTCCGCCTGCCGCTCGGCTTTTGCCGATAGCGTCTATCTCGTCTATAAATACGATAGCGGGAGCCTCTTTTTTGGCATTGTCAAACAAATCTCTCACTCTGCTCGCACCCACGCCCACAAACATCTCTATAAAGCTTGAGCCTGAAACCGAGAAAAACGGCACATCAGCCTCTCCTGCGACCGCTTTGGCGAGGAGGGTTTTGCCCGTACCCGGAGGTCCTACAAGTAAAACGCCTTTTGGTATTTTCGCGCCAAGTCGTATGTACCTGTCGGGGTGGCGCAAAAAGTCTACTATCTCAACGACTTCCTCTTTCGCCTCTTCTACGCCGGCAACATCTGAAAATTTTACTTTTGGTTTTTCGGAATTTACAAGTTTTTTGCTGTTTCCCATACCCAAAATGCCGCCGCCCATATTTTTTTGCATACGGTTTGCCAAAAACATCCAAATAGCGAAAAATATAAATATCGGCAGCATCCACGAGAGTATATCGCCGAGCCAGCTTGACTCGCTATAGCCGCCGTAAGGTACTTTTTTCTCCTCCAAAAGAGGAAGCAGCGAGCTGTCTTCGCCTACTTTTTTGACCATATATGATGTTTTTTGGCTGTTTAAAGTGTCTTTGGATACAGCCCTGATAGTCGTCGGGCCTATGCCTACACTCTCTATCTTGTCGTTTTTTACAAGCTCTTTGAAATCATAATAATTTATATCTTTTGTGACGAGATTTCCGCCGCCCGTGAGTTCCGTATCGGAGGAGGGGGAGACAAATGTCTTAAATACAAAAATCACCACAAGCGAAAATATAAAAAACACAAACAATGGATTTTTATTGAAAAAATTGTTGTTTTGAGGCGGTTTGTTATTACTGTTTTTTTGTTCCATTTCTTACCTTTTATATACTAATGTATGCCACTCGCCGACTATAAACTCGTCTATGAGTGTCAATGCGCCGTATGCTTTCTTGACGCTGTTTTCGTACTTGTTCAAGATACCCGAGAGTATCAAAACGCCATCTTGCAAAAGTGCGTCCCTCAAGTCTTTCTCAAGCATCAAAAGTACGTCAGCTACTATATTTGCCACGATGAGGGCGTATTTTATGCCGCCATTGTTTTTGGAGGCTGAGGTTATAGAACCTGCCCAAGCGTTTTTATATTTTACACTATTTTTCGCGAAATTTTCTTTCGCACTTTCCAAAGCCTGCTCGTCCGTGTCGCAGATGTCGGTTATAGCGCCGAGTTTGGAGCTCGCTATGGCTAAGATACCGCTTCCGGTACCCACGTCCAGCACTCTTTCCCCTAAACTGACATATCTTTGCAGCATCAAAAGGCAGCCGTATGTGCTCTCGTGATGACCCGAACCAAACGCCAAAGCGGGGTCTATGACAACGTCTATAAGCCCTTCTTTGCTCTCTCTCCAACTTGGACGCACATAAACGCAGCCCGCCTGTACGGGTTCTATGGAGTCTTGGTATTTTTTAATCCAATCCTCATTTTCTCTCTCCCCCAAAGAGGTTTGCACGCTTACGCTCTTGCCGAAAACTTCGGAGAGTTTTTTGGCGAACTCTTCCACGCCGAACACTACGTCGTCTAAAGACTCTTCGCTTCTAAGCACGAGTGCGTCCCCGCTCTCCTCTATGGCGTCCGAAAATGACAGTAGAAAATCCATAAAAAGCTCCTTGTGCGATGAGGGGCGCACAAATAGCTCAAAGTAGTTTTTGTTCATTAGCCTTCCAGAAGTTATTATTCTAAAAAAGGTTTATTTTAGCCAAAAATACTTTCAAGATACTTTACAATACTATTTATATGTGATTATTGTATATATAAAAAGCCCTCTTTGAGGTCTATCGTGCCTTCGTAATACGCCTTGCCAACGATGACGCCGGCTATTTCGCCTGTTTTTTTCAAAGCCCGTATATCGTCCATATCTTTTACGCCGCCGCTCGCTATCGTAGGCAAAGAAGAGGCTCTAGCTATCTCAAGTGTGAAAGTTACATTTACACCGCCGAGCATTCCGTCTTTGCTGACATCTGTGCAGATGATAGCGCTCACGCCGACATTTGCAAATTTGCGAGCCAAATCAGAAGCCCTTATATCGGAAGTGTTTGCCCAGCCCTCAACAGCCACAAAACCGTCTTTTGCGTCAATGCCCACTGCGATATTGTACTTTTTGCTCATCTGTTCAACAAATTTTGGGTTTTTGAGTGCTATTGAGCCGAGTATTATCCGCTCAATGCCTATATCAACGTATCTTTTGATAGTATCCTCATCTCTTATGCCGCCGCCAAGTTCAAGCTGCAATGAGCTGTTTTCACGTATCTTTTTTATCACTTCAAGATTTTTAGGCTCTCCGGCAAACGCACCGTTCAGGTCTACAAGATGAAGCCATTTGGAGCCAAGACGCTCAAACTCGCGCGCCAATTTCCAAGGCTCGCTTGAGTATACTTTCGCACTCTCCATCAAACCTTTGCTGAGCCTCACGGCAACTCCGTCTTTCAAATCAATAGCAGGTAAAATTTCCATTATTTTAATTCCACAAAATTTTTATATATTTTAAGTCCGTTTTCGTGCGACTTTTCAGGGTGCGGCTGAAAACCGAAGATATTTCCCTTTTGCACGGCGCTCACAAAGTCATATCCGTAGTGAGTGAGTGCGACAGTGTATTTTTCGTCTGTTACGACGTGAAAACTATGTACAAAGTAAAGATATGTGCCGTTGTTGATATCTTTCAAAAGTGGGTTTTCACGCTTTATTTTCAGAGAGTTCCAGCCCATATGAGGCACTTTCAACTTCTCGTCAAACCTGTTTTTGTCAAACATCACAACTTCACCGCTAACCAGACCAAGTCCGGCGTTACTTCCAAACTCTTCGCTTTTTTCAAACAAAAGCTGCATTCCAAGACAGACGCCAAGAAGCGGTTTGCCCTGCGCCGCGAACTCTTTTACGGCTTCACTCATACCGTTTTGATTTAGAAATTTCATAGCGTCGCCAAATGCTCCAACGCCGGGAAGTATGGCTTTTTCGCCGACCTTCTCAACAGCGTTGATGACACTTTGCAAATTTCCCATCTTATAATCAATCAAAGCAATCACGTTTCACCTTTTTCTTATCTACCAATCTCAAATAAACAGAAAGTCCAATCAACAGAAATGTTACTCCGGCAAGCAGCAAAACGGCATAAATGATATTTTCAGTCTGCTCTTTTGCGGCAAATTTAAACACGAGCATCAAAGACTCAATGGCGAGTGCGATGACTATTGAACCAAGAAATCTTACCATAGTTTTGTGGATTCCCATACGTTCTTTTTTGCTATGGCCTAGCACTTCTTCCTCAAAAATGGTCTTTACCAAGTCAAAAATCGCCAAAGACAGCGTGAGAAGTATCGTGGCTCTGAACAGCTCCTCTATGTTTATCGCGCTCAGGTTTAAGCCGCTAAATATGAGATTTTCAATGCCGTGAAAAAATACTACGGAGGAGATGAGAAAGAGGGCTATTGAAAACAGCGTGTAGATAACTTTTGAGAAATTGGCAGAAAAAGTGTCAAGTTTTGTCATTCCTGAAATTCTCAAAACATCTTTTAGCGATATATCTATGCAGATGACGTACAGCAAAACGCCCTTGTCATCGTAGAGAGGAAATGCTGAGGTAACGCACAAATCGTTTGTGAGGCTTGAGGGGTAAGGGTCTGTCAAAACGCACCGTTTTTCTTTGACTGTTCGGTAAAAATACGCCTTTGAACTTCTGTCTGTCCCCTTGCCCGCGACAAACGCTCTGGTTTTTGATATGTTGTCTATGACTTGCTCGCCTTTGTGGTCTAACACATACAGAGCCTCAAAACTATCAACTTCGTGAGCGATTTTGTCAAGCCTCGTCAATACGTGCTCAAGCACAGGCTCGGGCATATGATTTTGCAGATTTCTCGTGAAAAGATAGCACAAGTAAGCTCTCGCCTGATAGCGAACTTCAGAAAATCGCTGAATATCTCTGACGGTCATGTATAAGTCCTTTTGTAATGATAAACGTTATTGTAGCGGTATTT
>JAITNC010000017.1 GCA_031290675.1 Campylobacteraceae bacterium
GAAGCGCTCAAAGACGACATCAGCATAGACCAAGTGTTTATCGGCAGCTGTACAAACGGCAGAATAAGCGATTTGCGCATAGCCGCTGAGATACTCAAAGGCAAAAAAGTAGCCAGAAAGACGAGAATGATTATCACGCCCGCTACGCAAAGAATAGCAAAACAAGCCGAAAAAGAGGGCTTGGTGGATATATTTAGAGATGCGGGGGCGGTAGTGAGCAACCCAACGTGCGGCGCTTGTCTCGGCGGATATATGGGCATTTTGGGCAAAAACGAACGCTGTGTAGCCACGACAAACAGGAACTTTGTCGGACGAATGGGTGAGCGAACGAGCGAAGTGTATCTCGCCAACTCTGCGGTCGCTGCCGCAAGTGCGATAGCAGGCAAGATAGCCGACCCGAGAGATATCTAAACGGAGCGCAAAATCAAAGCCTTTGATATAGACTGCGCGATATTGGCTGGGGGCAAAAGTTCCCGTATGGGGCGGGACAAAGCCCTGTTGCCGTTTGGCGGCTCTGATACACTCTCACAGTTCCAAATCCAAAGGCTAAAGCCACTTTTTGGGCATACATATCTGAGCGTGAAAGAGGCGGGCGGTTATGCGTTTGAGGCGGATTTTATAGAGGATTTGGCGCTGGGCGTTTATTCGTCCGCCTGTGCGCTTTTGAGCGTGCTGACAACTCTGCAAAAAAGCGTTTTTGTGTTGAGCGTGGACACGCCATTTGTTGATGAAAATATCATAAAAAAACTCTTCGCCGCTTCCGACAACGGCTCCATCTGCACGCTCGCATCGTCATGCGGCAAACTTCACACACTTTGCGCTATCTACACACCTGAGGCGATAAGTGCGCTATCGTTGATGATACAAGAAAACGACCACAAACTCCAACACCTTATAGAGAAAATACCTCACAAGATAGTAGACTTCCCCACCGACAAGCCTTTTTTTAATATCAACAAACCTGAGGATTACGAGAAGGCGAAGCAGGGTTTATACTCTTATCGTCATTGCGAGCCTATGACTGCGGCGTGGCAATCCACTCTTTTGTCATTCAGAGGCGAAGCCCCCCGTCATGCGTGAGCGAAGTGAAGCATCTGTGTTTATTTGTATTGTCTTTCCTATTAATGACATGATTCGACTACACGCTTCAATGCTTGGCAGTTACAACGGGGAAAGAAACAGCAAACTGTGTTTGCTGTATTTTGCTAACGCAAAATGTCCCTCCTCCGTCATTGCGAGTGAGCTTGCGAACGTGGCAATCCACTCTTTTGTCATGACAATGGGGGAGAAGAAATTATGACAAAAAAACTCAACCAAAGCGGTGTGATTTTTTAAGTATATGTGAATAACTTTTACTGCTTGATATTTTTTGAATGTGGAAATTTTTACTCTGCGCCTATGTATATGTCAAGCAAACCAAAAAGCTCTCTTTTTAAACGCTGCAAAATAGCAAAACAACAAAGATTTATCCAAAAGAGTTGGTTGTGTTCATATTTGGGCGGAGGCGGCTGATAAAAGTGCGGCAAAGTGCCTAAATATCGGCATAGTTGGCGTATATAAGAGTTAAAAAACCAGACAAAAAATGGTCGGGGTGACGGGACTTGAACCCGCGACCTCTACCACCCCAAGGTAGCACGCTAGCCAGACTGCGCTACACCCCGAAACCAAACGAGCATTATACCTTTTAAGTATAAAAATGCCATAAAAAAACGGCGTTGCACATATATGGCTTTAAGACAAATCAACTCTTTAATCGTGAAAATTTTTTGATAGTTTTTCACATCTTTTTCACGCTGTGAAAGAAAAACTTAAGAAAATCTCGCTACTCAAAAAATGGTGTGAATTTTTGGCTCTTTTTCGCACCAAAAAACAGAAAAATAAACTCTCAAGCGAAAATCACACCTCGCCGCGAAGCGATATTAACTCTCCTCTAAGTTTCACATATTCACTTTTGCTCTCATTTATCAAAGAGAGCCGCTCGGCTTTGATTTTAGCGAACTCTTCAGCAAGTCTGTCATAGTTTTTGCCCACAAAACTTTTGTTTGAGCGCATCATATTTTCCAACTCATACATATGGAAAGCCGTTTTGAGCCTCTCTCTTATCTCATCAAGTTTTGGTTCATACACGCTAAATTGTGTCGGATTTTCCTCATAAAGCTTGATAGAATGCTCTATTCTGCGCTCCACGAACGCTATCACAACTTCTGTGGCGTTTTGGTAGTTAAACCTCACAAGCGAACTCACATTTTGAAATTCGGAGCTTATTTTGGCGAAACTTCTGGCTATCTCGCCCTCAAAAGGTTTTAAGATATTTTCATAACTTTTGGAGGCAAATTTGCGTATATTTGCGAACTGTATATCCGACTGCACGGCTTTGCTTTTGCGTATCAGCTCGTTTGGTTCACGCCACCGCAGCACTCTGCTCTCCAGCTTTTTGAACACCTCATCGTTTTGGAGATTGACCTCGTCTTGTATGCTCTCCAACGCCCTCAGGTACTGCTTGAACATCTTGCCGATAAGGTCATCGTCAAAAAACAACTTTTTATAAACTTCATCTGAATTTATCTTTGGAGCTTCGTATTTGTGCGCCGTAAAGACCTCTTTGCTGCCAAAAATCCCGCCTTTCTCTTTTGCGTATCGCACCCTCTCAACGCTCGTTTTTTTGGTCAATATCTCGGCGGCTATCTTTTCTATTATCTCCTCTATCTTTGAAAATGACTCATTTAAAGACTTCGTGAAGCGGCTTTTGAGCTGTGCGAACGCCTTTTGCGCCTCCCTTTCGTACTCGTGCAAGAGCCCTTCCAAATCCTCATAGATAGAGATTATCTTCTCTTCCTGCTCAACGAGCGTGTCTATCAGCAGCTTGACATCTTTCGTGATAGCAAACTCTTTCGCGCCAAGCGATACGGGCTGTATCTCTTTGTAGATGAAATCCAACACGGCTTCTATGTTTGAGCTTTGCAAAAGCGTGTCATTTTGTTTCGCATCTCCAAGCGCAGCAGCTTTTTTGTCAAAATCCCCAAAAACCTGCTCAAACAGGCTCTTTTGGACACTATAGTCATTGTCAATGAGCTCTTTTTTGAACTCTTTCAAACTCTCATCAAGAGCGTTTTCAAGCATAGAACGGGTCTCTTTTGACCTCGCCTCAACAGCTTGTTTGGCCGATATGGGAATAACCCCGCCAAAGTAATCTTTAAACGCATTTGAAACATACTGTGTTGTTTGTGCAACTTGTTCAGGAGTAAACTTATCTTTTTGGTTCAAAACGCAAAGAGATTTGTTTTGATAAGCGTTCATATATCGCGCTAACGCCTCAGCCTCGCTCATCTTGCCGGCGTTGTCTATGAGGCTCAGCCAAATGATACCGTCCACCTCTTTCAAAACGCCCTCAGTCGCCGCCGTATCCGAAAAACTCTGCGAGTTAAGACCCGGCGTATCCACAAAAACTAT
>JAITNC010000192.1 GCA_031290675.1 Campylobacteraceae bacterium
AAAAACGGTGAAAAGATTCCCGCTTGGCAGCACTTTGTCCTGCAGAAGTTACCAAAAATATAAGGAGATATAAAAAAATGAGGGTCATTTTACTGTTAGCTTTGTTGCTTTCGGGCTTGTCCGCCAGTGTTGAAGATAACTCACAAAACATAGACCGCATGCAAAAGAAGATGGCGATAGACAATGCTGAATATATGTTTGAGAAGGCGTATGAACTCTTTCAAAACGGAGATAGCGATGAGGCTATCAAGACTTATAACGAACTGACGGACGAGTTTGGCAACCAAGCGGGAGATGAGATAAGCGTCATAGTCGCTCAAAGTATGTTCAACACGGCTTTTGCTTACGCCGCCAAAAATGACACGAAGTCGGAGATGCTGACTTATGAGCGCATCATAAAAAAATTCGCCGCCTCAAACGATACAAACATAGTGATGATATCGCTCAACTCTATGCACAACAAGGCTCTTGTGTACTACTTGCGAGAGGATACTAGGGCTGAGATATCGGAGTATGAGAGAATGCTAAAGCTGTTTCAAAACTCATCCGATGAAAATGTACAAATCCTCATCTCGGCGGCATTGGTTGATTCTATCTGGGCTTATAGCAAAATAGGTGAGACAAAAAAACTTTTCGCCTCTTATGATAATTTGATGAGTAGATTTGGTAACTCTACGAACGACTTCATAAGCGAGGAAGTCGCTCAAGGTATGATAAATCTAGCCCTCTATCACGAGAAAAACAATAATACAAAGGGCAAAATAACAGCTTATGAAAAGTTCATAGAGAAGTTTGAAAATACGACAAATCCACTGATACAAATCTCTCTTGTGGATGTTATGACTGATTTGCAAAATGATTATTTTGATACAAATGACATCAAAAAGATAGAGCCTCTTTACAGAAGAGCTTTGGATAGATTTGGCGGCGTGGAGAATGACGATATCAGCGAAGCTATGGGCGTTATGACGACAAACAAGATAGAGTTTGAGATATGCGCTGGATTGAAACCGTCATTTGGTGATGAAGCGAAAAAGATAACATATAGAGGCGACTACTCCTCCGCTATGTATGAGTTTTTGCAACTTATATACGATACAGATAAAAACTCCAAGACAAAAGAGATAGCTTCGTGGAAAGAGCGGCACGGCGATGTTGATTTTAGTATGTTCAATCTCAAGGAGTTTGACGGCTGGGCAGGCAAACTAAAAGAGCCGCAAAAAAGCCGAGCCAACGAATGTCTGGACGCTTTGAGGGAGTTGGTAAGGAAAAGCCAAAAGTCGCAATAAACTTTATATAAGCTTATATTATACCTGTTTTTTGCTATTTTACAAAAAAATGGTATAATGTAAGAAAAATATAAGGTTTTTTAATGCGATATTGGTTGACAGAATATTCAGCTTCTCAACAAAAAACATACATAGATAGTATCCAATTATATAGTATCTATATGAATCAGCTTGAGGATTTTAGAAATTCATTTAGATATAAATTGGGCTGGCAAAAGATAGGCGAGCATAAATACTTGTACAAAGAGGATATGAATAGCGGCAAAAGAAAATATACTTCAAGCTCCCAAGAAACTGAAAATTATCTCAAAGTTTATAACTCCAAAAAAAAGAGCATAAAAGAGTCCATCAAGCTAACCAAACAAGCGCTTGAAACAAGAGCAAAACTAAATAAGTATGAGAAAATCAATAGAGCTCCAGCCCAAATAGTAGATATTTTGGCCAAGATAAATGAGCTTGGACTTGATAATAAGATGGTCGTCATCGGTACCAATGCTTTATACGCCTATGAGGCAAGGTTCAATGTTATGATAGAGCAATCGTATCTCTCAACTTCTGATATTGATATCCTAAATAGAAGAAATGTAAAGTTGCCATTGGCGATTTTTGATTACGGCAATCCTCTATCGGTTGTAGATATGCTAAAAAGCGTGGACAGTAGTTTTGATGAAAATCCAAAAGTGCCATATCAATTTATCAATAAAAACAGGCTAATAGTAGAGCTTATAAACCCAGCCTCAAGTAGCGTAATTTTTGAAAAATGCAGAACAGACCCGTTTTTTGACACTATACAAAAACTAGATATCAATAATATCAAATGGCTTGAAAACTCAAGACTTATAAAAGATACTATCATTTCTCAAACAGGCAAAATGGCTGTTATGACAACTATCCACCCGATAGACTTTGCTGTCTATAAACTTTGGCTAAGCATTCAAAACGATAGACTTAGTCAAAAAGCCGAGCGAGATAGAACGCAGTCTGTGTTGGTAACAAAAATGCTTAAAAAATATTCACATTTTAACCTGAATGATGAGCTGTCTAAACTCAAACATATAAAAAAAGATGTTGTTGAGATGTATAAAAATGAGGTGTTGGAAATATCACAAATAGACGAGTTTTAAGCCAAAAAATGTATAATTTTACCTCAAGGTACGCCAGACGATTGCTATTGGCGCTCATGCTCGTAGAGGAAAGTCCGGGCTGCTATAAGACAAGGTTCCATCTAACAGATGGCTGAGGCAACTCAAGGGAAAGTGCAACAGAAAACAAACTACCGAGAAATCGGAAAAGGTGAAACGGCGGGGCAAGAGCCCACCAGCGTCTTTAGCAATTTAGACGGCTTTGTAAACCCAACCTGCAGCAAGAAGGGGTGGTAAGTCTTATGATTGTACCCTTCGCTAAAACCACGCCGC
>JAITNC010000162.1 GCA_031290675.1 Campylobacteraceae bacterium
AGTGTAACTGTCCTTCGGATACCCTGCGCATTATTGCGTTACGTCGGAAGCTGCGGAACTCGCTCAGTCGCTCAGACAGTCCTCGCTTTTTATCCGACTTCACGCTTCAATGCTTGGCAGTTACAACGGGGACAACAGCAAATGAATTTGCTGTATTTGCTTCGCAAATAATACCCTTCTCCGTCATTGCGAGCCTGTAATCAGGCGTGGCAATCCACCTCTCTTATCTCTCATGCTAACAATTATTGCAACTCAGTTGCATTTGGTAGTTAATTCCCCTCCTGCGGAGGGGTGTCCATAGGACGGGGTGGTTTTCTTTGCCCTCTTGTGTCATTACGAAGAGCGAAGCGAACGTAACAATCTCAGCTTTAGCATTTGTCATACAATGTAATACAAAACCACCACCACCCCTTTTTCCGCAGGAGTGGGGTTAGAGAGGTTACTCTACCAAGCTGTCTAAAAGTTGAAAATTGTTTGCGCCCATTATGTGTATTTTTGGGTGAAAATCAAGCAAGGATTTCAGGATATCACGAGATAGTTCAAGCCCCGCTTTCAGCTCCTCTTCATCACCGATTTTTTTCGCGAGTTCTAGTTTGACTTTCCATTCAGATGGTATATGAACCCCCGGCACGTGAGAGTCCAAAAACTGTGCGGTGCGGAGTTTTGTTACAGGGAAAAATCCGAAAATAAGCTCTGTTTGGCAGTCTGCAAGTTCGCTTTTGGCGTTTTCAAATATCTCTTTTAAAAGTTTTGCGTTTTCCAAAGAGTAGACAGGCTGTGAGATGATGCCAAGAGGCGTAAATCTCAGCTTCGCGGCTATCTTTTTTTGCAGCGATTTTGGATTTTGGGCTTTGGCGTTGCAAACAGCAAATGAGTTTATGGGTTTTGGCGGATAGGCGAAAGGTTTGCCCGAGTAGTCAAGCCCTGCGTTAAAACATCTGATGATTTCCAAAAGAAGCTGCGAATTTGCCTCAAAAACGCCTTTGACGTTTGGCTGGTCGCTCGCCGCCGCACTATCGCCGCTCAACGCCAAGATGGAACGCACATCAAGTTCGTTTGCCCCCAAAAGGTCGGCTTGAAGGGCTATCTTGTTTCTATCGCGCATACTAAGAGTCGCTATGGCTGGTTTTTGGAAATACTCCTGCAGCTTGACGGCTGTGATGATGGAGCTTGATTTGAGCCGTGCGAGCGGATTGTCCGTGATGATAAAAGCGTCTGTTTTGCTCGGCAGTTTCGTAGCACTCAGCTTCTCTATGAGAGTTTTGACACCAAGTCCATGCAGAGGTGTTACCTCAAGTGATAAAAATTTTTTGCGCTTTAACGCGTTTTTTAGATGTGAATACATAGTGTTTTTATCCAATTTTTAATATCTTGGGGTATTATATCAAAATTGCAAACTAAACTTACATACAAAGACGTGATAATGATAAAACTTGCCGTATTTGACTTTGACTCAACGCTGATGGACGGAGAAACTATAGATATTTTGGCAGCCTCTAGGGGAGTGGGCGAGGAGGTTTCAAAGATAACTGCCGCCGCTATGCGAGGCGAGCTTGATTTTTTTGAATCCCTGCAAAAAAGAGTAGCCCTGCTGAAGGGTATGAGCGAGCAAAAAGCCGTAGATATCTGTCATCATCTCACATATATGCCCGGCGCAAAAGAGCTCATAAAAGAGTTGAAACAAAGAGGCATCAAAGTCGTGGTTTTTAGTGGCGGTTTTAGATTTGCGACGAGTTACGCCAAAGATATTTTGGGTTTTGACGCTGATTTTGCAAATGTTTTGCACGCCAAAGATGGCTTTCTCACGGGTCTTGTCGGCGGAGATATGATGTTTGGCTACTCAAAAGGCGATATGCTCTCTCGTTTACAAAAGTTACTTTTTATCTCAAAAGATGATACGATGGCTGTCGGAGACGGTGCAAATGACCTCTCTATGTTCGCTGTATCAGGTGTCAAAGTCGCTTTTTGCGCAAAAGAGATTTTGAGAAAAAACGCGGATATTATTATTAATGAGAAAGATTTAACCAAAATTTTAACTAACGTATTAAAATAAAGTTTAACAACAATTTTAACTAACACACTACAATGAGCATTTAAAAAAAGGAATTAAGATGGCTCTTGGTTCAAATAATTTTTCCATTTGGTGTGATTTTTTGGAGAGGGATTTCCTAAAAAGCGGATTTCCTGACTTGTTGGATTCGGGCATAGTCAGCGGAGTTACAAGCAATCCTGTTATATTTAAAAACGCTATCGTCAATTCTGAAGCTTATACTGAGGATAAACGCAAGATAACAAATCTATTGCCCATAGAACAATACGAATTATTGGCTATAGAAGATATCAAAAACGCCGCTAAACAGCTGTTGCCGATACATGAGATCGATGACCATGACGGCTTTGCGAGCATAGAGGTAAATCCGCTTTTTGCGAATGATGCCAAAAAGATGAGCGAAGAGGCAAAACGACTCCACAGAGCGATAGGCATGCCAAATGTCATGATAAAAATACCCGCAACGCCAGAGGGGTTTGAGACTATCAAAGACCTCATTATCGAGGGCATAAACGTAAATGCTACGTTGGTTTTTTCTCCTCTTCAAGCCGGCAAATGTCTGCAGGCTATCGAAAACGGTTTTTATATCTTTCAAAGACGAAACCCAAAAAAGAAATTTCCTCAAGCGGTTATCAGCGTTTTTGTGAGCAGATTTGACAGGAAACTTGACGCTTCTCTACAAGAGCACGGCATGGAAAAGATGACTTTTGGCGCTATGAACGCTTCATATATATATCAACTCATCAGAGAGCAAAAGATATCAAACGTAAGATGTCTTTTTGCCAGTACGGGCGTGAGCGATAAAAGCATCAACGGTTCTTATTATATCAACAAACTTCTCTATAACAATGCCATAAACACCGCACCTCTGAACGCGATAGAGAGCTTTATAGAAAATCTGGATATGCCCGCACAGGTGTGTCCTGACAAAGAGAGCATACAGAAGTATTTTGACGAGGTTGAGGCAAAAGGTATAGTGCTAAAAGATGTTTACAATTCGCTTTTGAAAGAGGGGTTGGAGCAGTTCAATACCGCTTTTAGGGAAATGTTATTGTCTTTTAAGACAGATCGTAATGATACGCAGATGAGCGATGATACGCAGAAAGAAAAAGTGGTGTCAAATAAAAAAACATCAAAAGAGAGCAAAAAAGAGGAAATTAAGACAAGGGTTGAGATAAAACCCAACAAACAATCCGCACAAAACGCAAAAAAGGCAGAGAAAATGAATGATGATATTTCAGCTGTAAGATTTTTGAGATCTTGTTTACAAAATCTTGTCAGCTACAAGGGAAGCGACCTTCACATAAAAGCTGACGCTGATATCAAGGGGCGTGTCAATGGCGAAATCGTTACGGTAGATGGCAATGTATTTACAAAAAATGATATGGAGATTTTGGCTGAGGAGCTTTTGGGCAGCAGATACGATGAATTTACAAAAAAGAAAAATATAGACTTTATATACAAACTTGACGAAGAGTATAGATTTCGTGTAAATATGTTTTACCAGACAGACGGCATATCCGCCGCTTTTCGTGTTGTGCCTTTGAAACTTCCAACGGTTGAGTTGATGGAACTTCCCTCAGTTATCGAGGAGTTCGCCTCAAAACGCAGAGGTTTGGTACTTGTTACAGGTCCTACAGGGTGCGGCAAAAGTACCACTTTGGCGACCATTATCAACATGATAAACCAAACGAGCCAAAGACACATCATAACTATCGAAGACCCGATAGAGTTCATCTACAAAGATGAGCAGAGTATCGTAAATCAACGCTCCGTAGGGCAAGACGCTATCAGTTTCGCGGACGCTCTCACAGCGTCCTTGAGAGAAGACCCTGATGTTATCATGGTCGGCGAGATGAGAGATATCGAGACGATAAGAACCGCCATCAGAGCCGCCGAGACAGGACACTTGGTCTTTTCAACGCTGCATACACTCGACGCCAAAGAGACGATAGGTCGTATCATCGGCATGTTTGAAGGAAGTGAACAAAGTCAGATAAGACAGTCGCTCTCTTCAGTGCTTGAGGCTGTTGTTTCACAAAGACTTGTAAGACGCAAAGGCGGCAAAGGCAGAGTAGCAGCAGTTGAGGTTCTCATCAAAAGTGCCAGAATGCAAGTCTTGATAGCGCAGGGCAGAGAGGCTGAGATCAAAGACGCCATAGAAGCGGACAGAGATGTTTACCATAGCCAAAGTTTCAACCAGTCATTGCTTGAGCTGTACATTGCGGATACTATCAGCTATCATGAAGCGTTATATACGGCTACTTCGCCTGCGGATCTTAAAATATTGCTCGACAATTATGATATCAAAAAGAACAAAGAGGCGAAAGATAAAGATATCAAGATTTATGTCTCAGATGAGGAAAATAGCGAAAATAACAATGTTATGATAGATATGAATGACTTGGATATCTTGGCTTTAAAGAGGTAACTTATCTATTTTTTATATAAGATGAGATATAATCTGCGGCTTAATTTTTAAAAAGGACAATCTATGTTGGAAGGCATCTTAAGAGAGAGTATCGATAAAAAGGCGCTCCGAACGCTTAGACGAGATGGTTATCTGATCGCCAATATTTATGCTAAAGGCTTTGAGAATATCCATGCTG
>JAITNC010000045.1 GCA_031290675.1 Campylobacteraceae bacterium
ACATTTAATGACGGCAGATTGACAGATATCCAAAAACAAGCCGTAGGCGCTTATGTGCTTTCGGTTAGACGTTAAGGAGAGACAATGGAAAATACAAGCAGACATATTTTTCACATTCACGGGATTACCGGTATGTTAATTGCTACGGTTCTGTTGCTTTCAATCTTGGGAGTATTAACATTCCTTGGTATCGTTACGCAACAAAGCGTAGCGGACAAGCCGTACACATTGGACGCTTCACAGATACAATCTGTCAGCGTTGACAATGCGGCTAAACGAACAGTAGCGGGAGAATAAGACAATGGAAAAACTAGTTGGAGCATTAATCATAATCGCATTAATAGCAATAGCTGTTTTGATGGCTTATTCCGTCTTAACTCCTAATCACTTGTTGGCTGTTTGATGCACGCATTGGATAGCTTTTTTAGAGGTAGCCGTTTTTTAACGGCTGCCCTTCTTTTTTTAATCCCATTTTTTTTACAAGCTGAAAATTACGTTCTTATCAATGAAAACGTTATTGATGAGAGGGCGGTTGTAAAGATAAATGAGATGGGCGAGGAACTCTTTAGCAAAGACAACATCAGCGTTTACGCATTTGTCAAAAAAAGTGCGGATAATGCTTCTTTGAAAGAGTATGTGGAAGATATAACAAATGGGCTAAAAACACCGTATGTGCTTTTGCTGATGCTCTCTGAAGATAAGGTGATAGATATCATCAACTCTCCTGAGGTTAGCGGCAAATTCAACAAAGAACAGATATTGAGCCCTATTCCTTCTCACGGTACTATCAGACCTCTTTTGGTTATCAAAAAAGATTATGACGGTTTTTCGGCGGCTATGCTAAACGGCTATGCCGATATAGTAGAACAGATAGCGCAAAGCGACAATGTAACGCTCTCCTCTGCTGTAGGCGACACAAACCGTGAAACTTTACAATATATAAGAGTAGTTGTTTACGCTCTATTTGTCATAGTGTTCTTTATTTATATATATAAAAGGGTAAGATACCGACATGGAAAAAAACAGTAAAAACTATTGGCCTCATGCCCTCATCGCAAGTATTCTTTTGATTGTATTGGCTTGCATTTATACTATCGTGAAATCTTTGGAGTATCCTGTAGAGATGGATACGTATTATATGCAAAAATACCAGGATGTAGAGAAAAATTTTGACAAGATAAAAGCCGCTCAAGAGGGTTTTGACGAGAGATACGTGGTCTATTTTGAAACCAATAGCGCAAAAGGCGGCGATGTGTATGTCGGAGAAGGCAATGAGCTGCGGGTCGTGATAAACGAGAAAAATCAAACTTATCCAAATCTATGCTCTTTTGACGCCAATGTTGAGCTTCTTTTGACTCGTCCTGAAACAAACAAATATAACCAAAATTTGACTAATTCCGATAGCGAAAAATGCAGATGGTTTTTCCCTGCTATTGCGATAGAAAAGCTTGGACGATGGCAGTTCCAGACGAAGATAACTATAGGCGAGTATGTCGGATTTTTCACTCACGAAGTAAATGTAACCCGTGAAGCTCCCGCTCTGCTTTTTTAAGCACGCGGTAAATGTAACTCGCTAAAATTACCCTTATCTAATTCTAAAAGTTGAGCTTATGATAGAGGTTTTTTCCACAGCAAGGCAAGTACGAGAGTTTTATGAGTCATTTTCGTCATCAAACACTCTTTTGCCAAAAGCCATCACGATAGCCGAGTTTGAATCAAAAGCGTGGATATTGCCAAATCTCATAGAAGCCGACGAGGATACGAGAGTGCTTTTGATGCGCCAGGCTGCGGCGTTTGAAAATTTTGAAAAACTTCACATACCCAAAGAGTTTATGGCTTTTTTGCAAAACTCAAACTATATTTTCCGTTTTTTTGAAGAGCTTGCAAACGAAGAGGTAGATATCTCGCAGCTTGATACACACGACACTTACGCTGAGTTTGGCGAACATATAGCCATACTGAAAGAGCTGCTGCACGCTTATAGCACTCTTTTGGAGCAAAAAGGTATGTACGATAGCATAACAAAACCCAAGATAGCCAAGATAAACAGCTCCTATCTCTCGTCATTGGAAGAGGTGAGGATACATCTGGAGGGCTTTTTGAGCCGCTTTGAGATAAGGCTGTTGGGCGAATGTCAGGGATATTGCCGTGTGCATATCGTAACGCCGATAACCGCTTACAACAAAAAAGTGCGCTCGTGGCTCTCAGACGAGGGCATAAACGCCAAACCAAACTCATTTATAGAGTGTGATTTGGGCGCAAAAACAGTACTGAAAAGCGAAGATTTATACAACCGCCACCCCAAAATATCTTACCGCTCATTCTCCTCACGTGCGCTGCAGGCGGCGTTTGTATTTAAAAAGATAGAGGAGTTTACGGCGAGTGGCATTTTGCCTCAAGATATAGCCGTTGTGTTGCCTGATGAAAATTTCGCGCCGTTTTTGCAAGAGCTTGATAGTTTCAAAAATCTCAACTTTGCTATGGGTTTTGGTATGAAAAGTTCAAGGTATTATCAAAGGCTTAACTCGCTTTTGCAAGCCTTTGGCGATGATGAGATAGAGCATCAACAAAGGCTCACGCGCTTTGGTTTAAATGAGCGTTTTGACCTGAACCGCTCAACCTCTTTGGAGGAGATAATGGCATTTTTGTCATCTTTCAAAAGCGAAAAAGATTTGAAAGATGAGCGAGATATCATAGAGAGCGAACTTTTTTTATTTGAGAAATTTTTAAAAGATGCGGGAGTTTTTACGCTCCAGCAAGCCGCCATACTGTTTTTGCAAAGGCTTGGGCGTCAAAGGACAGATGATAAAGAGGGCGGCAAAGTAACGGTTTTGGGCGTTTTGGAGAGCAGAGGGGCGAGGTACGAGGGCGTTATCATCGTGGATTTTAACGACGACATAGTGCCCAAAAGAAGCGGCAAAGATATGTTTATCTCCTCCACGCTGCGCTCTCGCTGCTCCTTGCCAAGCGTTGAGGATAGGGAAAATCTACAGCGGTTTTTTTATGACAGGCTGATAAGCAACGCCCGCCTCATCGCTATCTGCTGCACGGTAAATGAGGACAAGCTGCCTTCACGCTTTTTAAAATCGCTCGCTCTAAGCGATGAGCCGAGCGGTGAGCTATCATACAAAGATATCATTTTTGACCCCAACACCTCAAAGAGGAGGGCGGTGGACAAGATTTTCACGCAAGAGCACGATTTTTTCCAAATACCGCTCTCAGCAAGCAGGCTAAAACACTTTTTGGAGTGCGAGCGGTACTACTACTTTTTCTATATCAAAGGGTATAGAGAGCCTCAAATGCCATCAGATGCGTATGATGCAAGAGTGTTTGGCACGCTCGTACACGATGTCTTGAAGGAGCTTTTTGGACAAAAGATAACCACGATAGCGGCTTTAAAAAAGGCAGCGAAAGAGTTGGTGGAAGATAGACGTCCTAAAAATGCTATTTGGGAGTTTGAGAGCGATATTTGGCTCTTGAAATTGGAAGATTTTTTCCAAAATGAGTTTAAGCGGCACGAAGAGGGGTGGGAGATTTTGGATTTGGAGAGCGAAGTAGAGCGTGAAGTAGGCACTCTCAGGCTTAAGGGCATCATAGACAGAGTAGACAAAAGAGGGGACGAGTATCTGCTGCTTGACTACAAAAGCGGCAAAGTGCCTTTGGAGACGAGCGAGGAGAAGGCTTTGGCGTCGTGCGATTTTCAGTTGGAGTTTTACTCGCTGTTGTATGAACACAACGCAAGCGCCGCCTTTTATGACTTAAACAGCGCCAAACTGATAGAAAATCCATATAGTGAGCTCAAAAAAGAGAAGCTAAAAGAGCATCTTGACACGCTCAAAGCACAAAAAGAGTTTCACTTTGATAAGACTTTGGATATAAAAAGATGTGCTTTTTGTCCGTTTGATAAAATTTGCGGGAGTACGTTATGAGTTTTAAAACTCACTTGGCTTTAGAGGCGAGTGCGGGCAGCGGAAAGACATTTGCGCTTACTATCAGATATATCTCGCTGCTCCTCTCGGGCGCAAATCCAGCAAATGTAGTAGCTCTCACATTTACGAAAAAAGCCGCCATAGAGATGAGGGAGAGAGTTTATGCGACAATGCAGGATTTGCAAAACAAAGAGGCGGAACTGCGGGAGCTTTGTGAAACTTTGGGAGAGAGCCGCGAGAGTGTTTTGAAGAAAAAAGACGAGGTGTTACCTTCTTTTTTGAAAGCAAATATAAAAATCTCAACTATTGACGCTTTTTTTGGGCAAATCCTGCGAAAGTTCGCGCTTCATCTTGGACTTATGCCCGACTTCACGAGCAGCGCTAAAAACAGCGAACTTAAGCTGCAAAAACTTTTTTTGAAAAGTGCCAAAAGCAAAAACGCTTACAATTCGCTCCTGCATTTCGCTGTTTTGGGCAAAAGAAGTTTGAGGGATTTTGTCTGGCTTTTATCGTCAATGTATGATAAAAACAGCGAAATAGACGCTTTGAAGTTTGAAAGGGCGGATTTTGCAAAAGACAGCGAAGTGTTGAGCATAGCCTCAAAGATAAAGGGCGAGCTTGTGAGGTTGGGTGCTAGCGAAAAAGCCATAGCGACATTTGATGTTGAGGGGCTGGACGCTCTGATGGCGAAAAAGTTTTGGGAGCGGGAGAGCTTGGAGTATTGGGAGTACAAAAAAGTCTATATACCAAAGCTTGACGAACTGCTGTTGGAGTTGAAAGCCGCTTTGGAGCGGTTTTATCTGCAAAAAGAGCGGTATTGGCTGGGCGAGCTTTTTTATCTCTACAACCTTTACAAGAGCTCAAAAATGCTTTTGGCGAAGCAAAAAGGGGAGCTGACATTTAGCGATATAACAAACTCTGCGTACGAGCTTTTGCACAAGCACATAGACAGTGAATTTTTATATTTCAGGCTTGACAGCGTCATAGACCACTTGTTGATTGACGAATTTCAAGATACAAATATCGTCCAATACAAGATACTTGAGCCCATCATCAGGGAGATACAAGCCGGTCTGGGTACAAAAGAGTTCAAAAGCTTTTTTTACGTGGGCGACATCAAGCAGTCCATATATCGCTTTAGGGGTGGTGCGAAGGCGTTATTTGCGCACGCTGCCAAGAGTTTTGGTATGGAGATAGAGCCGCTGTCTACAAACTATAGAAGCAGAAAAACCATAGTAGATTTTGTAAACCGCACTTTTGAGAGCAAAATATCGGGCTATAAACATCAAAGTGCAAACAAAAGCGGCGGTTTTGTGGAGGTGAGTGACAAGCTGGAAGATGCGTTGGACGGCGTGATAAAAAGCGTGCAAATGCTCATACGCAGCGGTGTTAGAGCTGCCGATATCGCCATACTTTGCGCTACAAACAAAGATGTTGAGAGCATAAAAGAGCGTATTTATGAGGAATTTCCCATCATGAGCGTGCAGACCGAAAGTACCGCTTTGCTTATCAACTCTTACAGCGTGCAGACTATTTTGGAGTTTTTGAAATATCTATACTTCAAAGATGAGCTCTACGGACGCAATTTTCAAGCTCTCAGGGGTGCGAACTTTGAGGAGCTGCCATCAACGGAAGGTTTTAGTGTGAACGATACGCCGCTCGCACTCGTAGCATCGTGCATCAAGCGGTTTGCGCTGGACAGCGATATGGACAGTATGTTGTTTTTGGAAATTTTGCTGAGATATGACGACTTGGAGAGCCTGCTTTTTTCGTACGAACAGATAAGCGAAGGGAGCGTAAAGGCGTCAGTATCGGGGCTCAAGCTTTTGACTATTCACAAGTCAAAAGGGTTGGAGTTCTCGTACGTGATAGTTTCAGATATGCTTCAAAAGCCATCAAACAGGGGCGATTTGCTGCTTTTTGATTATGACGGGATAGAGCTTGCAGATATATACACGAATTTTTCCAAACGTGAACTTGTAGACAAAAACTACGCCAAAGCCAAAGAGAGAGAGGAGAAATTGGAGCGTGAAGACAGGCTAAATCAACTTTATGTCGCCTTCACAAGAGCCAAAGACGCCCTTATCGTGGTCAGAAAAGAGAAGGGTTCGCTGTTTGAGATGTTGGAGCTTGAGAGCTTAAGTGTGGGCGAGATAAGCCTGCGTGAAGATGAAAAACCAGACGCAAAACCTGTGAACGTAACTTATCAGGGCAAATCTTTCGGACGCCAAAACGCCCCAAAAGATGAGAGCAAGATAGAGGGCAGTTTGGAAAATGTCCATTTCGGGCTTGCTCTGCACTTTACTTTGGAGATGATGTCATCTTATGATGTTTGCGAGCTTGAAAACGCCCTGTTTTTCACGAAAAACCGATACGGCTCACTTATGGGCAGCGAGGCGTTTTTGTCTATCAGAAAGCGTATTTTGAGCCTTGTGAATAATGAAAAATTTATATCCATTATCGCTTCGGGCAAAGTTTTGAAAGAGCAGCCGTATATATTTGAGGGCAATCGCCGCCAAATGGATATTATGGTAGAATGTGCCGAGAAAAATATTATTATTGATTATAAAAGCTCGTTTTTCACGCACTCATCGCACATAGAGCAGGTGAGAGAGTACAAAAACGCACTTGAGATTATCGGCAAAAAAAGCGTTGAGGCGTACCTGTGTTATCTGCACGAAGATAAAACAGAGATTATAAGCTTATAAGCCGCTTAATTTCAGCATACTCAAAGAATTATTTAACTACAATCACATCTTTAAAAAACTCAAAAGCAAAGGTCATAATACTATGGGCGATACTAAAATTTTAAAGCCAAACGAAGTTGTAAGAGATTGGGTTTTGGTTGACGCGAAAGGACAACGCTTCGGGCGCATCTTAACGCAAGTTGCGACTATTTTGCGCGGCAAACACAAACCATCATTTACACCAAATGTTGATTGCGGCGATTTTGTTGTCATCATCAATGCAGATAAGACTGTTTTCAGCGGTAAAAAACTTGAAGACAAACTATACCACAGACACAGTGGATATTTCGGAAGCACAAAGAGCGAGAAGCTTGGCGAGCTTTTGGAGAAAAATCCTGTGAAGTTATACAAGCTCGCAGTACGAGGAATGCTTCCAAAAACAGTTTTAGGCAAAGCTATGATTAAAAAGCTCAAGATTTATGCGGGCAGCGAACACCCACATAGCGCACAAATAAAAGAAGGAAAATAGCAAATGGCAAAAGCAACAACAGTATACGCGACAGGCAAAAGAAAATCAGCAGTCGCTAAAGTGTGGGTAAAGTCCGGCAAGGGCGGGATAAACGTAAATGGTATTGACTTAAATACTTGGCTCGGCGGACACGAAGCTATCAAGCTTAAGGTAGTTCAACCGCTTCTTTTGACAAAACAAGAGTCTTTGGTAGAGGTGAAAGCCAACATCGTAGGCGGCGGCTATTCAGCACAGGCTGAAGCTTTAAGACACGGCATAGCTAAAGCTTTGGCGGCTATTGACGCTGACTTTAGAGCTATTTTGAAACCAAAAGGGCTGCTCACGAGAGATTCTCGTGTTGTTGAGAGAAAGAAATTTGGTAGACACAAAGCAAGACGCTCTCCTCAATTTTCTAAACGCTAATATTTTTTCAGAGCCGATTTTATCGGCTCTTCCACTTTTTTTCATATTTTTTCATCTTATTTTTCACAAACTCACACGGTTTATTTTTAATTTAATAAAAACGAGTATAATTCTCTCGTCTAAATGACAAACCTCCTTTTTGTAGCATTATAGAGAGCCGCGGCGCTTCCTCACATCCTTTAAAGTGCGCCGCGGCTCCATCTATAATGTAAATTTCTTCCCAATTTTTCTGTTATAATACGCAAATGAAAAAACTTATCATTCCAATATTATTTTGTGCGGCGCTTTTTGGCTCGTCGCTGCATCTTTCCATGAGTGCCAACCCAGGCAGGATAAATCCTATACTCTCTACAGATTCAGTGAGTGCGGAGATATCGCAGTTTATATTCAACAGCCTCATCACTTATGATGAAAACGCTTCTATCAAAATGGAGCTGGCGAAATCATACGAGTTTTTAGATAACAGAACGCTGCTTTTCCACTTGCGTGACGATATACTTTGGTCTGACGGAGAACGCTTTGGGGCGAAAGATGTGCTTTTTACGTATGAGAGCATCATAAGTCCAAAACTCTCTACCCCTTACGCCGCTGACTTCAAACACGTTGAGAAGGTTGAGGCGCTAGACAACCTGAGCGTGAAAATAACTTACAAATACCCCTACTTCAAAGCTCTTGAGACATGGATGATGGGCATACTGCCCGAACACATCTTGAAAAACGAAAGCTCTCTTATGACGAGCAGTTTCAACCAAAAACCCACAGGTACGGGAATGTTTACCTTGAAAAAGTTTTCCATCTCAAGCGATTTTATTTTAGAAGCGAACAAAAAATACTTTTTAGGCTCTCCAAAACTTGACTCCCTCGTGTACCATTTCGCACCCGACACAACTACTGAATTTTTGATGCTGAAAGCAGGCGAGCTTGATATGGGCGACATCACACCGCTGCAGTTCAACAGACAGCTTGATAAAAAGTTCCGCGAAAAGTACGATATACACGAGAGCATATCGCACTCATATTCATATGTCGGGTTCAATCTTGACCTGCCAAAGTTCAAAGACGCAAAAATCAGAGAAGCGTTAAGCCTTGCGATAGACAGACAAGAGCTCATAGACATCTTGCTTTTTGGCGAAGGGGTGGTGTGTACAGGGCCATTTTTGCCCGCTACTAACGCTTTTAACGCTGAAGTAAAGTTGCCCGAGAGGGATATCAAAAAAGCCAAAGAGCTTCTGAAAAAAGCGGGATATGATGAGAAAAACCCTTTTGAATTTGAGCTTGTGACCAACACAGGGCAGAGGACTTATGCGGCACAGATTTTGCAACGTCAGTTAAAAGAGGCGGGCGTTTTGATGAAAATACGTGTTATGGAGTGGCAGGCGTTTTTGAACACAGTCATAACTCCTCGTAGATTTGACGCTTTTTTGATGGGCTGGTCGCTTGGTATCAAGTCCGACGCTTATGCGATTTGGCACAGCGAGTCCGACAAGGTGGGCGGTTTCAACCTCGTAGGCTACAAAAACGATGAGGTGGACAAACTTATAAAGGAGGCAGAGCGGACGATAGACGAGGATGAATTTGGCAGGATTTACAGACGGATTTTTGCTCTTATCGCCGATGATAAACCATATCTATTCTTATTTATACCCAAAAAGTTAACGGCTGTTAATAAAAATATCTCTCACGTTTACCCTTCTATTATAGGAATTACACATAATATTTTAGAATGGGAGAAAAGATAAATCTTGTTTTAAAATTAATTCAGATATAATAAACACTTTTAAATCAACTTTTTTAGGGACGGAGGGTATTGGATATGAAGAAGACAGTTTTGTTGATGGGCTTATGCTCATTATTGTTCGCTGCTGAAGGCAGATATGAGGTCACGCCTACTATTAGCGGAGTTTTTCCAGAGGGTAACACTGACTTGAAAAGCGAGCTTAGCGTAGGTTTGAGGGTTGCAAAATATTTTGATGATGCATTCATCAATAAATACGAGATAGGCGCTGAAACTACAAGAGCGCATTATAAAGATTTAGGTCCTGGTACAGGCAATAGACAAGCTATAATCAGTCGTTTTTTCATTCATGGTATCAAAGAGTTTGAAATCAGTGACAAGGCGTACTTTTACGCTCTTGCCGGACTTGGATATGAAAATATTCGCAAGAAAGCAAGATATGGTAACAACGACAGCCCGTATGGAAATTACGGCTTGGGCTTTAAGTACGATATAGCAGAGGATTTATCCTTAAGAGCTGAACTTCGCCACGCTATCAAACTACACAGTGGACATGGCGATAACAACCTTTTTGCGACACTGGGTGTTGCTTATGCTATTGGTAAAAAACCATCTAAAGTTGTGATTTCGACTGAAGTTGAGACGCCAATTTACGATACGCCAATTCAAGCGGAGCCAACCGAGAAGGTTGATGATGAGCCTACCGAAACAACAGCTGTAGAGCCTGAAGTAGTTCAAGAGCTTGACAGCGACAATGACGGAGTTGTTGACAGTGCGGATTTGTGCCCAAATACGCCGACTAGCTCTAAAGTTGATGAAGTTGGGTGCGTGAAAGCTATCACACTACATGTCAATTTTACATCAGGCAAATCCGATATTCTTGTAAATTATATGCCACAGATAGTATCTGTAGCGGAAATATTAAAAAATGAGACAAACTATAGAGTTATACTTGAGGGACACACAGACTCAACAGGTTCTGAGAAATTTAACTTGAAACTTTCCGAAGAAAGAGTTAAGGCGGTCGCAGGTCAACTTATCCGTTTAGGAGTTGATAGCAACCGTATAACTACCGAATCGTATGGTGAGACAAAACCTTTGGTGGCAAATGATACCGCAGAGGGAAGAGCTAAAAATAGAAGAGTTGAGGCTAATTTTATTAAGTAGTTCACTATGACTGATTTTTTGACACAAGAGCGCATTCTGGAGTTGCTTAGCACTTACGGATTGCGCATAGTTGGCGCTTTGCTGATATTTTTTATAGGCAGGAAAGTAGCTTTATGGCTTTCAAAGATGTTTGTCAAAATCGTTGGCAAAACATCTTTGGACGAAACAACAGCTTCATTTTTGAGCAGCGCTATCTATATGATTTTGCTGCTCATAGTCGTTCTCGCCGCTTTATCAAATCTCGGCGTCGAGACTACATCGTTTGTCGCTTTATTGGGAGCTATGGGGCTCGCGATAGGTATGGCGCTGAGAGACTCTTTCTCAAGCATAGGCGCAGGGCTTTTGCTTGTGTTTTTCAAGCCTTTCAAAGTCAAGGACTTGATAGATTTGTCGGGAGTTTTGGGGACGGTCGAGGCTATCAATATATTTAGCACGGTTTTGAAGACTACAGACAACAAACAAATCATCATACCAAACTCTAAAGTAGTGACAGACAACATCATCAACTATTCGGCGAAAAAATTGCGCAGGGTAGATTTGGTGTTTGGTATCGGCTATGAGGACGACCTTTTGAAGGCGAAAAAAGTCTTGGGAGATATCATATCATCGTACGCCAAAATCCTCAAAGAACCTGAACCGCTTATCGCTGTGCTGGCTCTGTCCCAAAGCAGTGTGGATTTTACGGTAAGAGTTTGGGTAAAGACTGATGATTATTGGGACGTCTACTTCTATCTAAATGAAAATGTGAAGTTGAGGTTTGACGAGGAGAAGATAAGTATACCTTATCCGCAACTAACAGTATCAAAAAAACCTTAATGGGGAAATTGCAACGATGTTAGCGTGTGAAAGAGCGAGCTAAAAATTGTAAAAGACAAGAGAATTGACATATCAAATTTATGTTCTTATGGCGTAGGTATTTTGTGCCAAGACGAGGCAGAGAGTGAGCCTGCTAGGAATAATACATACTAGTA
>JAITNC010000059.1 GCA_031290675.1 Campylobacteraceae bacterium
AGATATCCAAACAGTCCAAAAAATATAAAAACACAATATGTGCAGCAAGTTTTCGCAGCTTTAACGTTCATTTTTCGCACGATAACAAGACGTAAATCTTACAAGAAAAACCACCCTGCTCTTTGGGCACCCCTTCTTAGGAGGGAAATTTTAACTTCAGAGTTTCTAATTATTTTCTGTTTTTTTGTAGTGTTCCAAATGCTTTTTTGTAAACCAATAAACCTTTGTAGTTAATTCCCCTCCTGCGGAGGGGGGGCGTAGGACGGGGTGGTTTTTCTTTGCCCTCTTGTGTCATTGTGAGGAGCGAAGCGACGTGGCAATCTCAACTATTTTTCATATACCCCTCTCACATTGTCATGCGTGAGCGTAGACGAAGCATCTGTGTTTATTTTTACTTTTTTTAGCAACTATTTTTATTATTAAAGTGAGGTGGTGTCCTGGACGCGATTCGAACGCGTGACCTTCAGATTAGGAATCTGACGCTCTATCCAGCTGAGCTACCAAGACAGATGAGGATTGTTATTTGTGTCATTCTCGAGAGAAGCACAAAAGTAGAGATTGTCACGAGTGAGAGCAGGCTCACAATGACATAAATTCCAAATTTTTGGAAATTTAGCGTTTAAATTTTGCGTGATAACAAGGCGCAACTGAAGCCTTGCAAGAAAAACCACCCCGCCCTACGGGCACCCCTCCGCAGGAGGGGAATTGGTGAGCGAGCGCGGCAAAGTTGCAACATAGTTAGCGCACAGAAGATAAACGCTAAAAACCAAAAACAAATTTGTATAATTATAGCGAATTTATTTTTCGCTCAGACGAGGCGATTTTTAATTTGGCGAGGAGCATACATCTGAGTATGTAACGAAGCCAACTTAAAAAACAACGAAGTATGAGCGAAAAAGAACGAGCTATAATATATAAAAGCTAAAGTTAGGTAGTTTTTTTAATACTTGTATTCAAAAAACTACCGTAAAACTAACCTTTTCTCTTTTTAATAATCTCTTCCGACACATTTTTCGGAACTTCCTGATAATGGTCAAACTCCATACTGTACGTCGCGCGTCCCTGCGTTTGGCTTCTAAGGTCTGTTGAGTAGCCAAACATCGTAGCGAGCGGGCAAAATGCGTTTACTACTTTGATTCCGCTTCTGTCGTCCATAGAGTTAATCTGTCCGCGGCGTCTGTTCAAGTCGCCGATGACATCGCCCATAAAGTCTTCAGGAGTTTCAACTTCAACCTTCATAATAGGCTCTAAAATGATAGGATTTGCTTTTCTCGCACCCTCTTTGAAGCCCATAGAAGCGGCAAGTTTGAACGCCATTTCAGATGAGTCAACTTCGTGGTAGCTTCCGTCATATAGTGTAACTTGTATATCTTCAACAGGATATCCCGCCAAAACACCGCTTTGAAGCGCCTCTTGGCAACCTTTATCAACTGCCGGAATATACTCTTTTGGAACAACTCCGCCCTTGATATCGTTGATAAATTTATATCCGCTTCCCGGCTCCATAGGCTCAATCTTCAAGTAAACGTGTCCGTATTGACCGCGTCCACCTGATTGCTTGGCGTATTTGTACTCTTGGTTTACAGCGCTCTTGATAGTTTCACGGTAAGCAACCTGCGGCTGACCTACCTCAGCTTCTACTTTGAACTCTCTGAGCATTCTGTCTATGATAATCTCAAGGTGCAACTCGCCCATACCGGAGATGATAGTCTGTCCGCTCTCTTCGTCTGTTTCAACTCTGAAAGATGGGTCTTCCTGAGCCAATTTTTGAAGTGCGATGCCCATTTTCTCTTGGTCGGCTTTTGTTTTAGGCTCAACCGCAACAGAGATAACAGGTTTTGGGAACTCCATCTTTTCCAAGATGACTTTATCTTTCTCGCTCGCAAGCGTATCGCCTGTGAGTGTGTCTTTAAGTCCTACGACAGTTCCTATCTCGCCTGCGTAAAGCTCTTTGATATCTTCACGTTTGTTGGCGTGCATTCTAAGAAGTCTGCCGATACGCTCTTTTTTACCTTTTGTGGTATTTAGCGCATAGCTTCCGCTCTCAAGTACGCCTCTGTACACACGTACGAACGCAAGTTGTCCTACGAACGGGTCTGTCATAATCTTAAACGCCAAAGCTGCAAATTCGCCATTGTCAGTTGAGGCTACGATAGTTTCGCCGCCCTCTTCGTACTGACCTTTGATAGCCTGAACTTCTGTAGGAGCCGGCAAAAAGTCTACAACTGCGTCAAGCATAGGCTGTATGCCCTTGTTTTTGAACGATGTACCACACGTCATAGGAACGATGGACATATTGTGGCAAGCCGCTTTGATGCCGCCTTTTATCTCGCTGATGCTAAGCTCTTCGCCGCCGAGATATTTTTCCATCAATACTTCGCTCGTTTCAGCGACAGCTTCAACTAACTTTTCTCTGTACTCTTTCGCTTTAGCAAGAAGGTTTGCAGGTATCTCCTCAACCTCGTACTTTGAGCCCAAAGATGCCTCATCTTCCCATACAAGCGCTCTCATCTCAATAAGGTCAATAACGCCCTTGAAGTTATCTTCTGCGCCTATCGGTATCTGGATAGGAATAGGGTTTGATTTGAGTCTGTCTCTTATCTGTTGTTCAACTCTGTAAAAATCAGCGCCGACTCTGTCCATTTTATTTACATAGACCATTCTTGGAACGTGGTATCTGTTAGCTTGTCGCCAAACTGTTTCTGATTGGGGTTGGACACCGCCAACAGCGCAAAATACAGCTACAGCGCCGTCAAGTACACGCATGGAACGCTCAACTTCAATAGTAAAGTCAACGTGGCCCGGTGTGTCTATAACATTTATCTGGTGGTCATTCCATACACATGTTACAGCGGCTGATGTTATCGTGATACCTCTCTCTTTTTCTTGCTCCATCCAGTCTGTCGTAGCAGCGCCGTCGTGAACTTCGCCGATTTTGTGCGACATACCCGTATAGTATAAAATACGCTCAGTTGTTGTAGTTTTTCCCGCGTCAATGTGAGCGGCGATTCCTATGTTTCTGACTCTTTCAATAGGTGTTTTCCGTGCCATTTGTCAGTCCTTTATGTCTTTATTTTGTATTGGGTAGGAAAACAACTTTTCACGTAAATGATAAGTTGTTTTCATAGAATTTTTACCAGCGATAGTGAGCAAACGCTTTGTTCGCTTCAGCCATTTTGTATGTGTCTTCTTTTTTCTTAAATGACGCGCCTCTGTTGTTAGCAGCGTCAAGTAACTCGTTTGCGAGTTTTTCTATCATAGTTCTTTCGCTTCTTTTTCTCGCAAATGAGATAATCCATCTAAGCGCCAATGCTTGCGCTCTTGTAGCTCTTACCTCAACAGGAACTTGGTAGGTAGCTCCGCCAACACGGCGGCTTTTAACTTCCATAACCGGTTTGATGTTATCAATAGCGTTATTAAATACTTCAATGCCTTTAACATCGCCGCTTCTTTTCTCAATCAATGCCAATGTGCCATACATTATCTTTGTAGCGACGCTTTTTTGTCCGTCATACATCAACGCATTAATAAACTTTGTAACTACCTTGCTTCCGTAAACTGGGTCAGGAAGCACCTCTCGTACCGGTGATTGTCTTCTTCTCATTTTTTATATCCTTCAAATTGATTAAGCAATTTTACTCAATCGTTCCCAAAATTACGGGACGCCTGTGTCAATCTCTTAATTTTAGTTATTTAGCCGCAGTCGCTTTTGGTCTTTTTGTACCGTATTTGCTTCTGCTTACTTTTCTGTTTGCAACGCCTGCTGTGTCAAGCGCACCTCTTACGATATGATACTTAACGCCCGGTAAGTCCTTCACTCTTCCGCCGCGCACCAATACGATGGAGTGCTCTTGGAGGTTGTGACCTTCGCCGCCGATATAACTGATGACTTCAAAGCCGCTCGTTAATCTAACTTTGGCAACTTTACGAAGCGCCGAGTTCGGTTTTTTTGGAGTTGTGGTATAAACTCTAGTACAAACGCCTCGTCTTTGAGGGCATTGTTTAAGAGCAGGCGATTTGGACTTTTTGGTCGCTTTTTCGCGCTCTTTTCTTACCAACTGATTGATAGTAGGCACACTGTTTCCTTTTCAAAAAAATTAAAATATATCTTCCAAAGTGAAAAATACTCGTGATTTTATTTAAAAATCACTTAAAAAAAGGTTAAATTAAGAATTATCTCAATTTAACCCGCCTAATTAGTCGTTTTCTCTTATCGCAACTTTGTCCTCGTCATATATACCTGTTCCGACAGGTATCATACGACCGATGATAACGTTCTCTTTCAAGTCTTCCAAATAATCCACCTTAGCGGCTATGCTCGCTTCCGTTAAAACTTTTGTCGTTTCTTGGAATGATGCCGCTGAGATGATACTGTCGCTTCCTATCGCCGCTCTTGTAACACCGAGCAATACCGGTTCGGCTATGGCAGGCTCTCCGCCAAGCTTCATAATGCGCTCGTTTTCTTCTTTAAATTTGCGGCGGCTTATCAAATCCCCAACGATAAAGTTGGTATTTCCGCTGTCAAGTATTCTTATTTGGCGCAACATTTGAGATACGATGACCTCTATGTGTTTATCGCTTATCGCAACGCCTTGTCTGCGGTAGACCTGCTGTATCTCGCTGATAAGATAATAATGCAGCGCTTTCTCGCCCAATATCCTCAAGATATCGTGGCTTGAAGCTATACCGTCAGTCAATCTCTCGCCTGCGTGTACATACTCGCCGGCGTGTACGTGTACTTGCTGTGATTTGTCTATCAAGTATTCGCTTGACGCATCTCCTGCGCCTTCTATAATAATTCTGTCTTTTGAGCGAAGAGGCTTGCCAAATCTCACAACACCGTCTATCTCTGCGATAACAGCGGCGTTTTTAGGGCGGCGTGCTTCAAAAAGTTCACTTACTCGTGGAAGACCACCCGTGATATCTTTTGACTTCGCAACCGCTTTTGGCGTACGTGCAAGCAAGTCGGCTTGTTTGACCTCGCTCTCATCTTGTACGAAAATGGCTGTTTTTGGCTCAAGCTGATACTTGATAATCTCGCCGTTTTTCGTCGTAACGATAAGCGTAGGTTTGATACCTGAAGGCAAATACTCGTTGATAACAAGTCTGCTTTGACCTGTCAGCTCGTCGTACTGCTCTGTCGCGCTTGTGCCGGACTCTATGTCCTCAAATACGACTTTACCGCCGCTTTCAGCGATGATAGGAGTTGAGTATGGGTCCCACTCAGCTATCATGGTATGCTCATCGCTTTTCGGATAAGCTATCAATGCGCTGTCGTTTACCTCTGTGTTGTCGCTCACCTCAAGAACAGAATTTCTCGGGATATAGTGGCGTACAGCCTCTCTGTCGTCTTTGTCGGCTATGACGGCAAATATACCCTTGACGTCTATAACATCGCCTTTTTTAAATTCGTGATATCTCTCAAGATAGTCAGCCTGAAGTTTGTAGTATTTGACTATTCCCTCAGCGCCTGATTTTACTTTTTGAGTTATAGGCTCTCCGTCTTTTACCTTCAAGTCAGCCGCATAAGGTATACGTTGAGGCACGTTCCAGCCCTCTTTGATGACCTCTACGATGCTGTCTTCGGCTTCTACGATGTCGCCGCTTTCAAAAGGAATGTAGAGTTTGCCTTCTACTTTGCCGCCAACGCCCGCAAGTTCGCTTGGTTTGGCTATATCGCTTTTTCTTAGTGTGTACTTGGCTGTCTCTTTTTTGCCCTCAACGCCTATGATAATCTCCTCATAAGCCGAGTCTATCGTGATTTTGCCTTTGAAAGGCGCTTTTACTTTAGGCTCTACCAATAAAACCGCAGCGTTTCTTCTGTTTGCTACAACAGTTTTACCCTCTTTGGTCGTATATGTTTTTAGGTTGTAAAAACGGATAAAGCCCTCTTTTTGCGCTATTATCTGTCTGTCTTGCTGCTCTGTAGAAGCCGTTCCGCCGATGTGGAATGTTCTAAGAGTTAGCTGAGTTCCCGGCTCACCGATAGATTGAGCTGAAATGATACCGACAGCCTCGCCGGGTTTTACAAGTTTGCCCTCTCCGAGGTTGATACCGTAGCATTTTGCGCATACGCCTTTTGGAGCTTTACAAGTGATAGGCGTTCTGATGACGACTGACTTCACGCCCGCTTCTGTGAGCGCTCTCGCTTTTTTCTCGTCTACTATCGTGCCTTCAGGGAAAATAACCTCATTTGTGATAGTATCTATAACATCTTCAGCCAAAACTCTTCCCAAAACTCTCTCTTCCAAAGACTCTATCAAGTCGCCGCTCTCGGTTATCTCAGTTATCTCAACGCCCTCGTGAGTGCCGCAGTCTTCCATCGTGATTTTGACATTTTGAGCTACGTCTATGAGTTTTCTCGTCAAGTATCCGGCGTTCGCTGTTTTCAAAGCCGTATCCGCCAAACCTTTTCTAGCACCGTGTGTTGAGATAAAATACTCAAGTACGTTCAAACCTTCTCTAAAGTTTGAGGTGATAGGCGTTTCTATGATAGAACCGTCAGGTTTTGCCATAAGTCCTCGCATACCTGCAAGTTGTCTTATCTGCGCCGCACTACCACGTGCGCCTGAGTCAGACATCATATAGATAGAGTTGAAGCCTTCTTTGTCGGTTTTGACTATCTTCATCATCTCGGCAGCTACTATGTTGTTTGTATCTGTCCAGATATCAACTATTTTATTGTATCTCTCTTGCTCGGTCAAAAGTCCTGCGCTAAACTGTTGTTGAATCTCACGCACTTTTTTCTTTGCGTCGTCAATGCTTTTTTTCTTGGAACTTGGGATTTTGATATCATCTATAGATATGGATATACCGGCGTCTGTGGCGTATTTAAAGCCAAGATTTTTCAAGTTGTCCAAAAATGAAGCCGTTACTCCAAATCCGCCCTCTTTGTAGACATGGTCAATCAAAGTACTGATATTTTTCTTTTTGAGTATCGTATTCCAATACTCTTCAGGCACAAAATCAGGAATAGCGTTTTTGAAGATAAGTCTGCCCGCTGTTGTAAAGATGATTCTGTCTTCTATTATCGTTTTTATCTTTGCGTGAATATCAAGATGTCCCGTTTCAACGGCTATGATGACCTCATCAACATTTGCAAATATCTTGTTTGCGCCTCGTGCGTTAGGTTTTTCCAAAGATAGATAGTAAAGTCCCAAAACCATATCTTGAGAAGGAACTGTTACGGCTTTTCCGCTCGCAGGAAGCAAAATGTTCATTGAGCTTAGCATAAGTATCTTGCACTCAGCGATAGCCTCTTGTGAAAGCGGCACGTGTACAGCCATTTGGTCGCCGTCAAAGTCGGCATTGAACGCTGAACATACGAGTGGGTGAAGCTGAATAGCCTTGCCCTCAACCAAGATAGGGTGAAACGCCTGAATAGACAATTTGTGCAGTGTCGGAGCACGGTTGAGCATGATAGGGTGGTCTTTAACGACTTCCGATAAGCACTCCCAAACTTCGTTTGTTTTCGCTTCTATCATCTTTTTGGCTTGTTTAATCGTCGTAGCGTAACCCTTCTCTTCAAGGCGTGCTAAAAGGTGCGGTTTGAAGAGCTCCAACGCCATCAGTTTTGGAAGTCCGCACTGGTCCATTCTGAGTTTTGGACCCACAACGATAACAGAACGACCGCTAAAATCCACCCTCTTTCCGAGAAGGTTTTGTCTAAATCGTCCCTGTTTACCTTTGATGATTTCAGATAGCGATTTCAAAGGTCTTTTGTTTGAGCCTTTGACTGCGTTCGCGCGTCTGCCGTTATCAAAAAGAGCATCAACAGACTCTTGAAGCATACGCTTTTCGTTTCTGATGATGATGTCCGGAGCGTCAAGCTCTAACAATCTTTTCAAACGGGAGTTTCTGTTGATGACACGGCGATATAGGTCGTTCACGTCAGAAACGGCGAATTTTCCGCCGTCAAGCGCTACCAATGGTCGCAAATCAGGCGGCAGTACGGGAAGCATCGTTATCATCATCCACTCTGGTCTGTTGCCGCTGTTGAGAAACGCTTCAACGACTTTGAGTCTTTTGACTATCGTCTTTTTCTTGGCTTCCGAATTTGTTGTGGTTATTTCACCTTTCAACTCTTCCAAAATAGCTACCAAATCAAGGTCTGAGAGCATTTTTTGGATAACAGTACCGCCCATCGCAGCTTTAAAGCCTGTGCTTTCGTATTTTTGGATTAGGGAGAGGTGCTGCTCTTCGTTTAGAACATCGTATTTGCTGACTTTTTTATTGTTTTCATTGTCATAATAAGCGTCGCCGGCCTCTTCTACGATGTATGCTTCATAATAAAGCACACGCTCCAAATCTTTCATCTTGATGCCCAAAAGCGTGCCTATCCTGCTTGGAAGCGAGTTCACGTACCAGATGTGCGCTACGGGAGTTACGAGCTCTATGTGTCCCATACGTGAGCGTCTGACTTTCGTGCTTGTTACTTCAACGCCGCACTTCTCGCATTTGACGCCTTTGTAGCGCATCTTTTTGTATTTGCCGCAAAGACATTCATAATCTCTCACAGGCCCGAAAATCTTAGCGCAAAAAAGTCCGTCGCGTTCCGGTTTGAGCGTACGATAGTTGATGGTTTCAGGTTTTTTGACCTCTCCATAACTCCACGACCTTATCTTTTCAGGACTTGCAAGGCGTAGTTGAAACGCCTTAAAATCACGTGGTCTGTTTTCTTCGTTTATATTGATTAATTCAAATCTTTTCATTATTCGTCCACCTCATCATAAATCTCAACATCTAACGCCAAAGACTTTAACTCGTTTGTGAGAACAAAAAATGTTTCAGGCACGCCTGTATGCGGTATATTTTCGCCTCTTGTCAGAGCCTTGTACGCCGCCACACGACCTTCTACATCATCAGATTTTACCGTCAGCATCTCTTGAAGAGTGTTTGCCGCACCGTAAGCCTCAAGCGCCCAAACTTCCATCTCTCCAAATCTTTGTCCGCCGAACAACGCTTTTCCGCCGACTGGTTGTTGTGTTACAAGAGAGTATGGTCCTGTGCTTCTTGCGTGAACTTTCTCATCAACAAGGTGGTGAAGTTTGAGCATATACATATATCCTACGTTTACTCTCTCTTTCATCTTGTCGCCGGTTTTGCCGTCATAAAGCTCTGTTTTGCCGTCGCTGTCTATCTTTGCCATCTCAAAAAGTTTCAAAAACTCATCTTGATTTACGCCCTCAAATACCGGAGTCGCAAACTTAACGCCCCTGCTCCAATCTCTCGCATATTCCAACAATGTATCGTCATCTAACTTTTCAACGAACTTTTTAGCGCTCATCAGTTGAGCGATGTCGGCTATATCTATCATCTTTGTGCGCAATTCTTGTATCCACTCGCCTGTTTTGCTTACCAAGATATCATTTATCTGGTCAGCCAAGCGGCGTCCTGCAAGTCCTAAATGCACCTCAAGTATTTGTCCTATGTTCATACGTGAAGGAACGCCGAGAGGGTTTAAAATAACATCTACGCTCTCGCCGTTTTTAAGGTATGGCATATCAACTTCAGGGACGATGTTGGAAACGATACCTTTATTTCCGTGTCGTCCAGCCATTTTGTCGCCCACTTTGAGCTTTCTTTTCGCCGCAATGTAGACTTTCACGAGTTTAACAACGCCATTTGGCAAAATATCATCTTTTTCTACGATATTGAGTTTATTGTCGTGTTCCTCTTTGAGTTTCTTTTTCTCATTTTGGAAATAATTTTTAAGCTGCTCGTACTCTACCTGAACATCATCGCTAAAAGCTTTTACAAGGACGTTTAACGAGAAGCGGTTTACGTTCGCCAAATCATCTTTGGATATCGCGCTGCCTTTTTTGTAAAGCTTTTTGTTTACCTCTTGCTCTTTGCTGAGCTTCTCTTTTGAAAGCAGTGAGTTGATGCGCAACATCTCTTCTCTGTCTAACATCAAAAGCTTGTCGTGGTGTTCTCTGTCTAACACCTCTTTATCTTTTTCGTAAGCTTTTACGGCTCGTGGGTCTTTGTCGTAACCTTTTTTCGTAAATATCTTGACATCAGTTACAACACCCTCCATAGAAGGCGTAGCGTATAGGGATTTATTGACGACGTGTCCGGCTTTCTCACCGAAAATAGCACGCAATAATCTCTCCTCAGGAGTTGGTTTTACCTCACCTTTTGGCGATACTTTACCCACAAGTATCATACCCGGTCTTATGGTTGTTCCTATCCTTACGATACCGCTCTCGTCAAGATGAGCCAAGTCCTCTTCTCTGACGTTCGGGATATCTTTCGTAATCTCCTCAACGCCGTCTTTGAGCTCTCTGGCTTCTATCTCTTTTTCATATATGTGTACGCTTGTGAACGTATCTTCTTTAATCATACGCTCGCTTATGACGATGGCGTCCTCAAAGTTGTATCCGTTCCACGGCATAAAGGCTACCATTGCGTTTTTGCCAAGCGCAAGTTCGCCTCTGTCCATACTAGGGCCGTCGGCTATGATTTGTTTGGCTTCTATATATGCGCCTGCTTTTACGATAGGGCTTTGAGTAAATGTTGAGTTTTGGTTTGTTCTGAGGTTTTTCTCCAAAGCGTAATGGTCTATATACGCGCCGTCCTCGTCCTCGCCTAAAATATATATGTTTTTATTATCAACTTTCTCAACTACGCCGGCTCTTTTAGCTTTGATGGCTTCCCACGAATCACGCGCCGCTATCTTCTCAACGCCCGTTCCTACGATAGGAGCGGCTGTTTTTAAGAGTGGCACAGCTTGACGCTGCATGTTTGAACCCATAAGCGCACGGTTGGCGTCATCGTGTTCCAAAAATGGTATAAGTGAGGCAGCTACACCTGAAATCATAGCGGAGCACAAGTCTATCAAAGTTACTTTCTCTTTTTCAACAAGCACTATCTCGCCGTTGACTCTGGCTTCTATTAAGTCTTCTACTATCACGCCCTTCTCGTCCAACAAAGTGCTCGCAGGTGCGATGACAAGCCCCTCTTCTTGAGTGGCTGTTATGTAGATGATTTCGTTTGTTACTTTGCAGTTGTCTACTTTTCGGTAAGGCGCTTCAACGAAGCCGAGGTCATTTACCTTAGCGTAAGTGGCAAGTGTGTTTATCAAACCGATGTTTTGACCCTCAGGCGTTTCAACAGGGCAGATTCGGCCGTAATGCGTAGGGTGAACATCTCGCACCTCAAAGCCTGCTCGCTCTTTTACAAGTCCGCCCTCTCCGAGAGCCGACAGTCTTCTTTTGTGAGTTATCTCGCTAAGAGGATTTGTCTGGTCCATAAACTGTGAAAGTTGTCCGCTCGTGAAAAACTCCAAAATAGAGTTTGTTATCATCTTTGAGTTTACCAAATCGTGCGGCATAAGCTCCTCAACGCTTCCGCCGAGTGCGCTAAACTTGTCTTTGATGGCTTTTTGCATTTTCGCCAAGCCTGTGTGCATCTCATTTGCCAAAAGCTCGCCGATAGACCTTATACGTCTGTTGCCCAAGTGGTCGCGGTCGTCTATGTGTCCTTGTCCGTTTTTGACTTTTATGAGGTATTTGGCTGTTTTGATGATATCTTCGTTTGTCATAACCGTAACATACTCAGGTACTTCAACGCCAAGCTTGTGGTTCATCTTCATACGGCCGACTTTTGTGAGGTCGTATCGCTCAGGGTTGAAAAACAGGTCTTTTACAAATATATGAGCAGCCTCTTTTGTTACAGGCTCGCCCGGGCGCATAACTTTGTAGATTCTTATCGCCGCAAGGTCGTTCTCATCTTCCAAACTCTCTGTTTGGCGCAAAAGTTTCAAAGTTTCGGCATCTGCTATAAATGAGTTGATGATAGCGTCGTCCACGCCGCTTGCGAGGTCGTTGGCTATCTCTATGCTTGTGCAGCCGCTTTCTATGATTTTGACCATTTTGCTCTCTTCAAGCTGTGTCAATGTATCATACAAAACTTCGCCGCTTTGAGTGTTGATAACGGGTGAAGCCAAAAATCTGTTTACAAGTATCTCGGTTGGGTACTCTACCCATTTCACGCCGTCTTCAGCTATCTTGTCGGCTCTTTTTTTCGTCATTCTTTTGCCGGCAGCGACAAGCAATTCGCCATTTTCGTCTTTGAGGTCAAAATCAACACGTCCGACAAAAATGTCAGCGTCGTACTCCATCAAAAACTTATTGTTTCTTATCTGTATGCTTTGTATCGGATAAAATAGTTTTAATATATCCTGTTTGCCGTATCCAAGTGCACGGAAAAGAATAGTAATAGGCACTTTTCTGCGTTTGTTGATACGTACAAAAAGCGTATCTTTGGCGTCATACTCAAAATAGAGCCATGAGCCGCGGTCTGGTATGATTTGAGCCGTATATATCAGCTTGTTCACTACCGTCGCGCTCTCCTCTTCTTTGAAAATAACGCCCGGACTTCTGTGAAGCTGATTGACGACAACCCTCTCAACGCCGTTTATGATAAATGATGTTCTTTCTGTCATAAGAGGAATTTCGCGAATAAAAATAGATTGTTCTTTCATATCTTTCATAGCGAGTTTTTCACCCGTTTCTTCGTTTCTATTCCATAAAATAAGTCTTATATTCATTTTTAGGCTCACAGAATACGTCAAGCCTCTCTCCATACACTCTCTAACATTGTATTTTGGTCTGATTATTTCGCAGCCGATATATTCTAGCGTTAGTCTGTTTTGCGGATCGTTTATCGGAAAAATTGATTTAAAAACTTTCTCTATCCCGCTCTCTTCCGTACTCACAGCGTCAAGATTTAAAAAATGCTCGTAACTTTTTTGTTGAAGCTGAAGTAGGTTAGGCACATCAATTTGCGTAGGAACTTTCGCAAAATCGACTCTAAGGCGATTTCCTGATTTTAGGTTATTTAGCATGAGTCTTTACCTCGTAGTAAATTTTTGAAAAGAAATTGTAGCACTTGCCATAACGGCAAAACTGTTTAATTTTAAAACAAAGAGGGACGAACCCTCCTTGTTGTTTCTCCCATTTGTAAACAAAACTATTTAAGCTCGACTTTAGCGCCTGCTTCTTCAAGTTGTTTTTTAGCGTCTTCAGCATCTGCTTTACTAACGCCCTCTTTAATGTTAGAAGGAACTTTCTCAGTAGCGTCTTTAGCCTCTTTTAGTCCAAGACCTGTTAGGCTTCTTACTACTTTGATAACATTGATTTTATTTGCGCCTGCATCTAAAAGCACAACGTTAAATTCAGTTTTCTCTTCAACTGCCGCTGCTGTTGCCGCGCCTGCGCCTGCTACTACAACCGGAGCTGCTGATACACCGAACTTTTCCTCAAACTCTTTAACTAGAGCGCTTAACTCTAGTACGCTCAAATTAGAAATAAATTCTAAAACATCTTCTTTAGTTATTGCCATTGTAATCTCCTGTATTTAATTTATGCAGATTGCTCTTTTTTAGCTCTAAGAGCATCTAAGCCGATAGTAAAATTTGTAATCGGCGCGTTCCAAACTTGTAACAACATAGCGATAAGCTCGTCTCTTGAAGGCATTTTGGATAATGCTTCAACTTTAGAAGCGTCCGCAAATTCGCCGCCTATGAAGGCTGATTTGACTACAAATAGTCCCGAATCCACTGACTTCGCAAAAGCAGTTACTATCTTACTTACTTTAAGTCCGTCTTCGCCCCAAACAAATATGTTTGTATCTTTCAAGGCAAGGTCTGGTATATCAGCGTTTTTCATAGCTATGCCGGCAAGTGTGTTTTTCACAACCTGCACTTTTACGCCTTCGGCTCTAGCTTTGTTTCTCAACGCTTCAATAGTCTTGACTTTCAAGCCTTTATAATCACAAACAACTACTGCGTCGGAAGCTTTAAACTCTGCTGTAAGTGCACTGACAAGTTCAACTTTATCTTCTTTGGTCATCTTTTCTCCTTTCCGACTGGGTTGATTTCAAGCAGAGTAGAAGTTACCTCCTGATTAAGCTTTCGCCTCTGCTATCTCCAATCAAAGATTTACATACGCTTTTTAGGCGTTTTTATACTCTATCTTAAGTCCATCAACTCTTGAGTTTCAAGACTAACTGAAGGGCTCATCGTCAATGATATAGCCGCTGTTTTTATATATCTTCCTTTTGCCGTGGAAGGTTTTTGTTTGTTGATAGCTTTGATAAATGTTGAGAGGTTGTCTGTTATCTGCGCCTCATCAAAACTTACTTTGCCTACGCCTGCGTGGATATTTCCCTGTTTATCAACACGGAAATTTACCTGACCGCCTTTAGCATTCTCAACAGCTTTAGCAACGTCCATAGTAACTGTGCCTGTTTTTGGGTTAGGCATCAAACCTTTTGGTCCCAAAAGTCGTCCGACTTTACCGACAAGACCCATCATATTTGGTGTTGCGATAAGAACATCAAAATTGAAAACGCCTTTTGCTATCTCTTCTATCAAATCTTCTGCGCCTACTATCTCGGCTCCGGCTTTTTTCGCCTCATCAGCTTTTATGTCTTTTGCTATAACGGCTACACGAACGCTTTTGCCTGTACCTGCCGGCAATACGACAGAGCCTCTGACCATTTGGTCAGCGTGGCGCGGGTCAACGTTTAGTTTCAACGCTATCTCTATAGTTTCGTCAAATTTTGCAGATTTTAAATTTTTTACTGTTTTGATAGCCTCTTCAAGCGAATACTCTTTTTTACTGTCCACTTTATCAAGCAACTCTTTAAATCTTTTTGATATCTTTTTTGCCATTTTCATCTCCGCATATTATGTGCTTCCGCCTTACCCCGGCGGTAAAGGGTTATTAGTCTACTACTTCTATACCGATACTTCTAGCAGAACCTGCGATAGTTCTCGCAGCTTGCTCTTTATCGTTAGTGTTTAAATCAGCGATTTTTCGCTCAACTATCTCAAGAACTTGAGCTTTTGTGATTTTCGCAACTTTATTTTTCAAAGGATTCTCAGAACCTTTTGTTATGCCTGCGGCTTTTTTTATCAAGTCCGTAGCAGGCGGTTGTTTTGTGATGAAAGTAAAGCTTTTGTCAGCATACACAGTGATAATCACCGGAATCTTAAATCCTGCCAAATCTTTTGTTTTTTCATTGAAAGCTTTACAAAATTCCATAATATTAACGCCACGCTGACCAAGTGCAGGTCCTACCGGAGGCGAAGGATTTGCCTTGCCTGCGGCGATTTGCAGCTTAATTTCGCCAATTACCTTTTTTGCCATCTTCTTTTCCTTACTTAAACTATTTTTTCAACTTGCGAGTAGAGAATCTCTACTGGCGTACTTCTTCCGAAAATAGAAACATTCAAACGAAGTTTTCCGTGCTCCATATCATACTCTTCCACAATGCCTGTAAAGTTTGCAAATGGACCTTCTGTTATACGCACACTCTCGCCGTTATCAAATGAGATTTTTGGTTTTGGAGCGCCTTTTTTCTCGGCTTTTTCCAAGATAAGAGAAATATCTTTTTGACTAAGCGGGGTGGGTTTTTTGGACTCACCTATAAAGCGGCTTACTCTGGGCAAAGACTGTATCTTGTGCCATAAGTCTGTGTCAAGGTCTAGATTTGCGAAGACATAGCCTGAGTACAAGCTTCGTTCGCTAATCTTTTTTTTGCCGTTCTTTACCTCTATGACATCTTCGGTAGGGACTATTATCCCATCTAATTTGTCTGCGATACCAAAATCATTGGCAAGCGTTTCAATAGCGCGTTTCACGCTCTGTTCACTACCTGCGTAAGTTTGAATCGCATACCATTTGTATCTCATAAAACGCCTTTTAGAAGAGCTGACATAATAACGTCCACAAGCGCCAAAAACAGCGATATGATAGTTACAACAACAAAGACGGAAACAAAAGCATTTCTTATCTGCTCTTTTGTAGGAAATATGACTTTCCCTATTTCAATCCTTGAATTTTTTACATAATTTATAAATTTCTCCATAAGTACAAACCTTCCGCTAACCTTAACAAATTGGCAGGGTAGGAGGGATTCGAACCCCCAACCTGCGGTTTTGGAGACCGACGCTCTACCGTTAGAGCTACTACCCTAAAAAAGGTTAAACCCGCCACAAGGGGATTTAACTCTTTAACTTAACCTCTTTATGAACAGTATGTTTTCTAAGACGAGGACTATATTTAGTCAATTCAACTTTTTCTGTCGTCGTCTTGCTGTTCTTGGTAGTCGTATAGTTAATGTCTCCGCTCTCGGAACATTTTAAACCTATTTTGATTCTACTACTACTTTTAGCCATAAAAATACCTTCTTAAAAATTCACGAGAGAAAAACTCTCGTGAAAATAGTTATTTGACAATCTTAGATACGACGCCTGAACCTACAGTGTGTCCGCCTTCACGAATAGCAAAGCGTGTTCCGTCTTCAAGAGCGATAGGAGCTATAAGGGTAACTTTGATTTTTACATTGTCGCCCGGCATAACCATCTCAACGCCTTCTGGAAGTGTTATAGAACCTGTAACATCTGTCGTTCTGACGTAAAACTGCGGTCTATAATTGTTGAAAAATGGAGTATGGCGTCCGCCTTCCTCTTTTGTCAAAATATAAACTTCGCCTTCAAACTCAGTGTGAGGAGTGATTGATTTTGGTTTAGCCAAAACCATACCGCGCTCAACGTCTTCTTTTTTAGTACCTCTTAAAAGTACGCCGCAGTTGTCGCCGGCATCGCCTTGGTCTAACTCTTTTCTAAACATCTCTATACCGGTAACTGTAGTTGTTTGAGTAGGTCTGATACCTACTATCTCTATAGTATCACCGATTTTTACGATGCCTTTTTCAATACGACCTGTAACAACCGTACCACGTCCTGAAATAGAGAAAACGTCCTCAACAGGCATCAAAAAGTCTTTATCTGTAGCTCTTAAAGGAGTTGGGATAAAGCTGTCAACAGCGTCCATCAAATCAAGAACTTTTTTGCCCCAATCGCCGAGTACGCCTGTTTTAGCCTCTTCAAGAGCTTTTAGAGCTGAACCTGAAACGATAGGTGTATCGTCGCCAGGGAAATCGTATGCGCTAAGAAGTTCTCTTATTTCCATTTCAACCAATTCAAGAAGTTCAGCATCATCAACCATATCCGCTTTGTTCATAAACACAACGATATATGGAACGCCAACTTGGCGTGAAAGCAAAATATGCTCTCTGGTTTGTGGCATCGGACCATCAGCAGCCGAAACAACTAAAATAGCACCGTCCATTTGAGCAGCACCCGTGATCATGTTTTTAACATAGTCAGCGTGGCCTGGGCAGTCAACGTGCGCATAGTGGCGGTTTTCTGTCTCGTACTCAATGTGAGAAGTAGCGATAGTAATACCGCGCTCTTTCTCCTCAGGAGCGTTGTCAATCTTGTCGTAATCTCTAAGCTCCGCAAGACCTTTAGTCGCCAAAACACCTGAAATAGCAGCTGTCAATGTAGTCTTACCATGGTCAACGTGACCGATAGTACCTATATTTACGTGTGGCTTAGTCCTTGCAAATTTCTCTTTAGCCATCTTCTTTCCTCCGTAATTTTAGATTTTGATTTTTTAAATCATAAATTTCTAACAAAAATAAAAAAGCCTCTTCAAGAAGCTAAAACTTATATGCCCGTTGCAGGCAACTGGAGCTCATAGAGGGAATTGAACCCTCGACCTCTTCCTTACCAAGGAAGTGCTCTACCCCTGAGCCATATGAGCAAGCGGTCGTGTGTTTAAGAGGGTGATTATACCAAATTATTATTATAATATGGTTATAAAAACTCTCAAATTGATAAAAAAATAGCGTGCATTGACAGTGGTTGGTTGAAGTAAAAAGAAGTTTATTCAAGTTTATTCAACAGCTCCCAGTCAAAATGCGCCGCTTTTTCGCACCTTTTAACAACTCTTCAGATACCCAAAGAGAGATTAAAACGCGCCAAAACATTTTGGAGCGGGAAACGGGACTCGAACCCGCGACCCTCAGCTTGGAAGGCTGATGCTCTAGCCAACTGAGCTATTCCCGCATCAAAACATAAAAATGGTGGTGAGAGAAGGATTTGAACCTTCGAAGACAAAAGTCAGCAGATTTACAGTCTGCCCTCGTTGGCCGCTTGAGTATCTCACCTGAAAGCGTCATATTTACCATTAAATCTGGTCAAACACTGCTACAACAAAAAAATATGGAGCCGGCAAAGAGACTCGAACTCCCGACCTACTGCTTACAAGGCAGTTGCTCTACCAACTGAGCTACGCCGGCTTAATTTTTTGCGAGCGGAAATTATATCCGAAAAGGTCGGACAAGTCAAGGGGGAATATAGTGTTTTGGTAAATTTTTTCGCAACTTTACAGGGTTGAAAGACAAAATGTTTGACTGATATGTTTGACTTTAAGCACTTAATGCAACTATTTTTGAGTATTATACCCAGTATGACAAAAGAGTGGATTGCCACGAGCGAGAGCGGGCTCGCAATGACGGAGGGGGGGGTAGTAGCCAAATGCAACTGAGTTGCGATAAAGTCAAGTGTGCAAAAGAATAAGCTAAAAATTGTAAAAAGACAAGATATTTTATAAATATGAAACATATTTTTGTGATATAATCCAGCCAATGAAAATCGGACAAAAAAAGGGTTAAAATATGCAAACAAACTCTTACCGCGATA
>JAITNC010000091.1 GCA_031290675.1 Campylobacteraceae bacterium
CGTTTTTATTTAACTGTTTTTTGATGATTTTTTGCAAGTCCAAAAAGTACCTCTCGCCTCTTTTTTCCACCGCAAAATCAAACTTTGCTCTAGCCTCCCGCACTACCTCGCCTTGTATCTCATAGCAGCAAGACCTGATGGAAGCGCCCATAAATGCGCTGATATCCTTAGCGTCGGTTTTGAAGTTTGCTCTCATCGCTGCGATGGTATTTGTGACGATATCCAAAAACGCCCCCGCCCGCCCTGCGTGTATCGCCGCTGAGGCTCTATTTTTGGCGTCAAATAGCACGACGGGCACGCAGTCCGCCACCATACCGCACGATACCAAATCTCTCCTTTGCGTGATGAGCGCATCTGAGTATATTTTCCCGCTCCCATTCGCCAACTTGACCTCGCAGCCGTGGAGCTGCTCCATAAAGCAAAGTTGTTTTGCGCTCACTCCAAAAGAGGCGGCGAAAATCTCCCTGTTTTTCTCAACATTTGCAGCCTCGTCGCCCACGTGAAGCCCGAGATTTAGGCTCTCATACGGGCTTTGGCTCACGCCGCCGTGTTTGTCCGTAATGACGACTTTCACACCCTCGCACAAAGCTACTTCTCTCATCAGTATATCGCCATTATCCTGTCTATCTGCGCCCATTCGTCCGTTTTTTTGCAGCTCAGATTGTAGAGATAGCGGGCTATCATGTCGGACTCTATATTTACCGCCCGAGCGACTTTGTACGTATAAAAAAGCGTCTCTTTCATCGTGTGCGAGATGATAGTAAGGCGTATGTTATCCTCTCCCACTTCGTTTATCGTGAGGCTGACGCCGTCTATGGTCACGCTGCCTTTTGGTATCATAAAAAGGCGCAGATTTTTGGGTACGTTGATGTAAAAATCCGTGCTGTTTTCCTTCACTTCTATCTTGGTTATTTTGCCGACACCGTCCACGTGGCCTTGCACAAGATGCCCTTCCAAGCCGTCTTGAAGGCTCAAAGATGGCTCAATGTGAACCTTGCCTTTGAGATTTTCCAACGCCAAAATGCCCCTGCTCTCATACGAGAGTTCCACTTTAAACACGCCCTCGCCTACAAATACCACCGTCAGACACGCACCATTGACGCATATGCTATCGCCTATTTTTGGCTTGTGCGCGGCTTTGAGCGTTAAGATATTGGCGCTAAAGTCCAAAACTTCAGCGCACTCTCTGATAAGTCCCGTAAACATTGTCCGCCTTTGAAAAAAAACTTTGCAAAGATTATAGCATACAGGATTACAAATGCTATTTGTGGTAAAATACGCACGAATTTTCACGTAAGGCTACAAATGAGATACGATATCATCGTCATAGGCGGCGGACACGCTGGTATAGAAGCTTCCTTAGCGGCTGCCAGGATGGGCAAAAAAACACTACTTATCACTATTTTGGCGGAGCAGATAGGAGCCGCCAGCTGCAACCCAGCCATAGGCGGTCTTGGCAAAGGACATCTCGTCAAAGAGCTTGACGCACTTGGCGGGCAGATGGGCTTAACCACAGACGCCACGGGAATACAATTTCGCGTTTTGAACGAGTCAAAAGGGCCTGCCGTGAGGGGCACGAGAGCGCAGATAGATATGGACAGATATAGAATCTTTATGCGAAATCTCATCTTAAACACGCCAAATCTATCCGTCACGCAAGAGATAGTTGAGGAGATACTAAGCGAAGAGGGCGAAGTAAACGGCGTCATCACGCACATCAAAAACCGCTATTTTGCGAAAAAAATCATCATCACAACAGGCACATTTTTAAAAGGCTTGATACACGTGGGCGAATTTCGTCAAAGTGCCGGCAGGACGGGCGAGTTCGCCTCAAACGCTTTGTCGGACTCTTTGAGAGGCCTAGGGCTGACACTTGGACGGCTCAAGACGGGGACTTGCCCCAGAATAGACGCCAAAAGCATTGATTTTACGAAGATGCAGATACAAGGCGGCGACGAAACGCCCCCGCCGCTTAGCTTTAGAACCGACAAGGAGAGTTTTGAGCCTTTTCAGCTGCCTTGCTTTATCACATACACAAACCCTCAAACGCACGAGGTAATCAGGAGCAATTTTCACAGAGCGCCGCTTTTTACGGGGCAGATAGAAGGCGTAGGGCCGAGGTATTGCCCGAGCATTGAGGATAAAATAAACCGTTTTGGCGACAAAGAGCGTCATCATCTTTTTGTTGAGCCGCAGACGAGAGAGGCGAGCGAATACTACATCAACGGGCTTTCCACCTCGCTGCCGCCTGATGTGCAGATAAGTATGATACACACCATAGCGGGGCTTGAAGAGGCGAAAATCGTCCGTTTTGGTTACGCTATAGAGTATGACTACGTAGACCCGACGGAGCTTGGGCACACGCTTGAAACAAAAAAAGTAAAAGGGCTTTACTGTGCGGGGCAGATAAACGGCACGACAGGTTACGAGGAAGCCGCTGCGCTGGGCATCATGGCGGGCATCAACGCTGTTTTGTCGCTTGATGGTAAAGAGCCTCTTGTCTTTAGGCGGGACGAGGCATATATCGGGGTTTTGATAGACGACCTTGTGACAAAAGGCACAAAAGAGCCTTATCGTATGTTCACTTCAAGAGCGGAATTTAGGCTGCTTTTGCGAGAAGACAACGCCGATATAAGGCTCATGGGTTACGGACATAAGATAGGTTTGATAAATGACGATACATTCGGGCTTTTAGAGCGCAAAACAGAAGAAACCGCAGAGGGGTTAGAGTTCTTGGAGAAGAGCTTTTTTACACCTTCTAAAGACAATACGGCGTTTTTGCAAAGTATCGGCGAAGAGGGCGTAAACGACAAAACTTCTTATCAAAAAGTGGTGGCGAGAAAGAGTTTTGGGGTAGAAAAACTAGAGCAGCTATCGCCTGTTTTTGAGAGGTATATGAAGGAGTCTAAAGAGCAGATTTTGATATTGGCGAAATACAAAAACTACATAGAAAAACAGGAAGACCAAGTAAAAGATATGCAAAAGATGATGGAGGTAAAGATACCAAAAGATATAGATTTTAGCAAGATAAGCGGACTTGGCAATGAGGCTGCGGAAAAGCTAAAGAAATTCGCTCCGCCAACGCTATTTGAGGCGAGCGAGATACAGGGAATGACCCCCGCAGCGATAGACGCACTGCATATTTA
>JAITNC010000094.1 GCA_031290675.1 Campylobacteraceae bacterium
CAACCGCTGCACGCACCAAGATATCTGATGTAGACGTCTATATGTTCGCTGTCCTCTTTGATGTCTATCACTTCCATATTTCCGCCGTCCATCACGAGCATCGGGCGTATCTCCCCGTCCAGTATCTTGTCTATCTCTTTGAACTTTTGTATGACGCTCATATCTTTAAACTCTACCGCCGCCGCAGTGCCGCAAGAGGCGTTTTTAGCTATCTGTTCGTACTCCATGTCTGCCCTTACATCTCTTAGTATTGTGTCTAGATGATACTCTCTTTTTTCGTGTCCGCCCTCTTTGATACAGGATTTGCAAAATGCGCCGGCTTTCGTGTATCTCGTGATATCCTCAACACTTTTCAAATCGTTCAGTCTTATGACCTCTTTGATAGTGCCCAGACTGACACGGGCGCACTCACAGACGATAATCTCGTCTTCAAAACTGTTTGCGTCCACGCCTTTGTATTGCGCTGCCGCCGCTTTGATAACATCATAAGCCATAACCGAACAGTGCATTTTTTGAGGCGGTACAGCAGGCACATCGGGCGTATCGCGCATAGCAAACTCAACGTCAAGATTTGTTATTTTGACCGCTTGGTCTACCGTCTTGCCGACACACAGCTCAGCCATCGTATCGGAGCTGGCTATCGCCGTTCCACAGCCAAAACTTTTAAATTTCGCTTTTTTTATGATGTTGGTTTTGGGGTCAACAGCCCAATAAAGCCTCACAGCGTCGCCACAGCTTTCAGCTCCAAAATCCGCCACGATAAGCCGCCAACCCTCTTTGTCCGTTTCCTCTTCGGTTATCTCGCCTCGGTGTTTCGGGTTGTCCATAAGAGCGGCTACTTTTTTACTATACTCTTCCCAGATAGAACCGCCTATCAAATCAGCTTTTGCCATTGGTTTATATATCCTTTTTTATTGGTTCCCAAAAAAAGGAACCATTTATTTTTGATTTCGCAGTTGAACAAGTCCAACTTTGCGATGAGGAGCTTTGCTCCCTCAACCCACCTAAAGTAACCATTGACTTCGTCAATACCAAGTTCAAGGTTTTAATTTTTACAATCTGCTTTTGTGCCAAGAAGGCGCATACGAAAATGAGCTTGATATATCCCTCAGACGAGTGATAGCTTTGCTCAAAACATCTATCGCAAAATCCACCTCTTGCTCGCTCGTGAAACGGCTAAGGCTCAGCCTTATCGCCGTGTGCGCCAACTCTTTGTTTGCTCCTATCGCCTCTAGCACGGGGTTTGACTCCAGCGTTTCGCTTGCGCACGCACTGCCCGTACTTGCGGCGATACCCTGTTTGTTCAAATCCCACAACATAGCCTCGCCCTCAACGCCTTTGATGCTCGCCAATATCGTATTTGGCACGCGGTGTTCTTTTTTGCCTATCACTATCACGTCAGGTATCTTCAAAAGTGCGTCCTCAAGCTTGTCCCTCAGCCTTCTCACCTCGCTTTTCTCAAAATCCATATATTGCTGTGAAAGCTCAAGCGCTTTCGCCATACCGACTATACCGGATACATTTAGTGTTCCGCTCCGAAGCCCGCCCATATGCTCGCCGCCGTGAAGAAGGCTCGTAACTCTACAGCCTTTTTTGATGTAAAGTCCGCCTGTGCCTTTCGGGCCGTGAAATTTGTGCGCCGAAAAGCTCATAAAATCCACATCAGCGTCCCTGACATCAACAGCTATCTTTCCTACCGCCTGAACGCCGTCCGTGTGAAAAAGCGCGCCGTGTTCGTGGGCTATCTGCGCCAACTCTTTGACGGGAAATATCATACCCGTTTCATTGTTCGCCCACATCACAGACACGAGCGCGGTTTTGTCGTCTATGGCGCTTCTTAGGCTCTCTACCTCAACAACACCTTCGCTGTTTACGGGTAGATAAGTAACATCAACGCCCAAACTCTCCAAAAATCTACAGGACGAGATGACCGCTGGGTGCTCAACGCTGCTCGTTATGATGCGGTTTTTGCCTTTGTTCAAAATATGGTCAAAATAGACGCCCTTTATCACCCAATTTATACTCTCGGTGGCACAGGAAGTTACGACTATATCGTCCTCGTTGCCTGCATTGAAGCCCGTGTAGAGTTTGTCCATAGCTTGACGCAGAGCAGGGTGAGAGGCTGTGCCAAATGCGTGAAGCGAGTTGGGGTTGCCGAAAATTTTCACGAAAAACGGTTCCATTTCGTCAAAAACCTGCGGGTCTACCATCGTCGTGGCGTTGTTGTCAAGATAAATTTGCATCGTGTTAAACACTCCTGAAAAAGTTTTATTTTTAATTCGGATATTTTTTGTCTTTTATATTTTGTATAATAGAGAAAGATTGATTAAAACAAAATAAATTTTTTTGACGAATATTTCATTAAAGCATACAAAATTTGCAAAAAAGCTTATTTTATGCGCGACATAATACTCAAAAATAGTTGATATTTTTATATATTATGGCTATATTGCCACCCTCTGTGTCATAACTTCACACTTCCGTCATTGCGAGTTTGTATTCAAACGTGGCAATCCACTCTTTTGCCTTTTTGCACCACAAACGCCCATTTGTGTCATTGTGAGGAGCGAAGCGACGTAACAATCTGTGTTTTGTTTCTGCCCACACACCGTCATTGCGAGCTTGTGACTGCGGCGTGGCAATCCATCTTTTGCTATTTTTGTTATACAATGCAATACAAAAACCACCCCGTCCTACGCCCCCCCTCCGCAGGAGGGGAATTAACTACCGAATGCAACTGAGTTGCAACGAAGTCAAACGGGCAAAAAACAAAAGAGTGGATTGCCACGCCGCAGTCACAGGCTCGCAATGACGGAGGTAGTGGCTTGAGCATACCAAATTTATGTATTGATGGCACAGATATTTTGTGCCAAGACGAGGCAGAGAGTAGAGCCGAATAATACGAACTGGTATATGACGACGCTGGCGAGCACTCAACGACGTATTGGCGCAAAAGAGCGTGCCAGAAAACATAAAAGCCTAATTCTAAACCCTCACTAGTATCTCTTATCAACACTAGCATTAATGAGTGAGAAAAATTCCTTTCTCGTATCTGTATTTTTGATAAAAATACCCCGCAGGGCGGAGGTAGTCGTCATAGAATTTATCTTCTCAACGCCCCTCATCTCCATACACATATGGCGTGCCTGCACCACCACTCCCAC
>JAITNC010000152.1 GCA_031290675.1 Campylobacteraceae bacterium
CCTAAAACCACGAGAGCGACTATGGCTATCACGAGAAATTCAAAAAAGCCTATACCAAACACGCTCGTCCTTAAAGAAAAATAAGTGAAGGGGGGTATTATATCTAAAATTTCTTGAAACATCTTTATGCCCCTCTTTTACAATTTTTAGCTTGTTATTTTGCACGCTAACATCGTTGCAATTTCGCCGCGCTCGCTCACGTACGTTCAAGTACGCACCGCTCGCGGGCTTCATTTGCGCCTCGTTACCCTGCAAACAACTGACGCTAAAATCTTGTAAATTTGGTATGCTCTAATCCACCCTCCGTCATTGCGAGGAAGCGAAGCGATGTGGCAATCCACTCCCCACAGTGTCATCGTGAGCCTATACTCAGGCGTGACGATCTCAGCTTTCGTGTCCCATACAAAAAAAGACAAAACACAGATGCTCACGGCTACGCCTCAGCATGACAATGGGGGGCTTTGCATGACACAATGGGGAGTGTGCCTCAAGACGTTACAAACAGTGCCATCTCATCAGCGATGAAATAATCAAGATTGTAAAATCTCCCCTCAACCACAATGCCTTTTTTTTCGTCTGCCAAAAGTGTTAGTTTGTCTTTCAACTTTTGCGGCAGGTCGTCCATCAAAAGTCCGACATTTGAGCGCATGGCGAGGAAAACCCTCTCTAAGCGCAAATCGTCTGCGCTTAACTGCTCCACCTCTTGGTGTGTCGGGTTTTTGATGTACGCCTGCGGGTTTTGGCTCGGATAAAAACGCCTGTTTTTATAAAACCCCACAGCGCCGCACCCCACACCGACATAATCGTCCCCTTCCCAATATCTTTTGTTGTGAAAACACTCGTATCCTCTTGAAAAATTTGATATCTCGTACTGTTTAAAGCCTTTTTGAGCAAGCGAATTTACCATATATTTCGCCAAAACAAGGGACTCTTTTCGCGCATTTTGGTGGTTGTAAAATTTCGTATTTTTCTCTATAGTCAGCGAATAGGCGCTTAGATGATTTATCGGCAAGTTTGAGGCTATCTCTATGTCGTTTTGGAGGAGTTTTTTTGTATCTGCTTTTGTGTCGTACATGAGGTCTATTGAGATGTTTTTAAACCCAACTTTTTCGGCGTTCAAAATAGCCTCTATCGCTTCTTTTTGGCTGTGTATGCGGCCTAAAAATTTCAGCTTTTTATCGTCAAAACTCTGGACGCCAAAACTCACACGCTCAAATCCAAAAGAGCGCATACCCTCAAGCCAAGAGAGCGTGGCGGAGTTTGGATTGGCTTCGGTCGTTATCTCGGCGTCTTTTGAGAGATACGGCGATACAGCGAACATAAAAGGCTCATACAAAGAGGCAGGAAAAGTTGAGGGTGTGCCGCCTCCGACAAAAAGCGAGTTGATACTGCCTTTTTTTATCTCCAGCCTTTGCACCTCAAAGTTAAACTGTTTTGTTATCGCCGATGAGTAGGGCTTTTTTAGCTGAGCTTTGTCCGTATACGAACAAAAAGCGCAATAATGACATTTGCTGTCACAAAATGGGATATGAAGATATAAAAGCAAAAGAAAAACCTTTAATTTTACGCAATTTTAATGACTTCTAAGTTACCATTGTATCAAAAAAAATAGTTCAGGGAAAGTCTTTGGAAGAGCAAAAACAGTATCGCCCCAATGTAGCGGCGGTTATATTATCGCACGAATACCCCTTTAGCTGTAAGCTGTTTATCGCCCTGCGGCGTGATATAGACGACGCTTGGCAGTTTCCACAAGGCGGTATAGATGAGGGCGAAAGTCCGCAAGAAGCCCTTTTCAGAGAGCTCAAAGAGGAGATAGGCACAAAAAAGATAGAAATCATAGCCGAATATCCTGAGTGGCTTTCGTATGAATTTCCAAATAAAATAGCCAAAAAGATGTACCCTTATGACGGTCAGATACAAAAATATTTTTTAGTAAGGTTGAAAAAAAACGCCAAAATAGACCTTGATACGAAGCACCCCGAGTTTATTGACCATAAATTTGTAGATTTGCAAGAGGTTTTAAATTATATTGTTTATTTTAAAAAGCCGATTTATAAAAAAGTGTTGGAATATTTCATAAAAGAAGGATATCTGTAATGTTGATTGTACAGAAATACGGCGGTACGAGTGTCGGAACGCTGGAGCGTATCAAGGCGGTTGCTGAGCGTGTCATAGAGAGCAAAAAAGAGGGCAATGACTTGGTCGTTGTCGTGTCAGCTATGAGCGGCGAAACAAACAAGCTCATAGAACAAGCCGAGTTTTTCAGCAAAACTCCAAGTCAGGCGGAGATGGATATGCTCCTCTCGGCAGGGGAGAGGGTAACAAGCGCACTTGTGGCGATAGCTCTCAATGAGCTCGGATACCCTTCTGTAGCTCTTAGCGGCAGGCAAGCAGGTATCATCACGGACAGCTTTCACACGAAAGCCCACATAGACCATATAGACACGATTTATATGCAAAATCTGCTAAAAGAGGGCAAGATTATCGTCGTAGCAGGCTTTCAGGGCACAACGAAAGAGGGCAAAGTTACAACGCTCGGACGCGGCGGCAGCGACCTCTCGGCTGTGGCGATAGCGGGAGCTTTGAAGGCGGATTTGTGTGAGATATTTACAGATGTGGACGGAGTCTATACGACAGACCCGCGCATAGAACCTAAAGCCAAAAAGCTTGACAAGATAAGCTACGATGAGATGTTGGAGCTTGCGAGTTTGGGGGCTAAAGTACTGCAAAACCGCTCTGTTGAGTTGGCTAAAAAACTGGAAGTTACACTTACGACAAGAAACAGTTTCAATAAAAACGAGGGAACTCTAATAACAAAGGAAGAGAATATCATGGAACAACCGATAGTAAGCGGTATCGCACTTGACAAAAACCAAGCGAGAATCACGCTAAGAGGCGTAGTTGATAAACCCGGCATTGCGGCGAGTATATTTAAAAAGCTTGCTGAAAACAACATCAATGTTGATATGATTATCCAAAATGTCGGCGTGGACGGCACTACAAATCTCGGATTTACCGTGCCTCAAAACGAGTTGGTATTTGCCAAAAAGATTATGGAGGAGCTGCAATCTTCCGAAAAACTTGAGTATGACAACGATATAGTCAAGGTTTCCATAGTCGGCGTGGGTATGAAATCTCACAGCGGCGTGGCGGCGTTGGCGTTCAGCACGCTTGCGAACGAAAATATCAACATTGAGATGATAAGCACGAGTGAGATAAAAATATCTATGATTATACAGGCGAAATACGGCGAACTTGCCGTAAGAACGCTGCACAAAGCCTATAAGTTAGACCATTAACACATATGCAAGAATTTTTAAGATGGACACTTGAATCTATCAGGAAGGACGGTTCGGCTTTTAGCTGGATGGAAGAGAGGCGGCTTGAGTGGGTGCCTCTCGTCGTTCCTATGTTGAAAAAGATGATGCAGGGAAATACGTTTATAGTGGTAACTGACGATGAGAGAAGTTGGTTTGGCGAGTATATGATTCGCTCTATCAACAAAACGGCGCAAAGTCGTCCGTTTATACCGTTTGTGTCGCTGCATTCGCTGTTTCCGAACCTGAACAACTTAAAAAACAAAGAGGATTTTGAATTGCTTGAGGATATGCTCTCTTTGACGTTTGCGAACGGATATACGTACTTGTATGTCGGCAGGAGCAATGACGCAAGATATCAGATACCAAAGCAAAAGTACGACAGTTTTATATGGGTCTTGGACGAACACGTCCAAAACAGCTTTTATCTTACATCGGAAGATGAATTTTTAGATATAAAGCTTATACAGCTTTTCAAACTGCTCAACCGCAGTATTGACGCTGTTTTATTTGCTGAGGTAGCTCTTGAGGATTGATGAAAGCTATATACTTACATGTAGAGATGTGGAGAAGCTAAAAACGCATATCTCGCAAGTCTATCCGGCGAAAAATCTAAAAATTTTTGCACCTGAGGACTTTTTGATTGACGATGCCAAGGCAGTCGTCAAAGAGGCATACATAGCGGAAAGTGAGCAAAAAGTGTTGGCTCTTATCTCAAGAAGCTACAACATATACGCTCAAAATTCGCTTTTGAAGATACTTGAGGAGCCGCCGCGCAATATCACTTTTGTGTTGTGCGCCCCTTCAAAGACTATCTTTTTGCCGACTATTCGCTCACGTCTGCCTATCAGGACACTAGAGGCTGAACGAAGCGAGATAAAAAGCGGACTTGATTTCAAAAAGATGGGTATGAGCGAGATGTATGGCTTTTTAAATGAACGAAAATACCTTGAGAAGGGAGATACAAAGCAGCTTTTGCAAAGTATTTTAAAAGAGGCGGTAGAGCAGGGTGTGAGGCTCTGCGACGATGAACTTGACGAATTTCACAAATTGTTGCATTTGGCTGAGCTCAACTCAAGAGGGACAAACCTTCTTTTGTGCGCTCTGCTTTGCATTTACGAGAGGAGGTATAAATGAAGACGAAGATTATGGGTATTTTAAATATAAATAACGATAGTTTCTTTGAAGGCAGCAGGATAAATACCGCCGCCGCCAAAGAGAAAATAGAACAGATGATAGCGGACGGAGCCGATATGATAGACATAGGAGCTCTCTCATCACGACCCGGAAGCGAGCCCTTGAGCGAAGAGGAAGAGCTTGAGCGGCTGAGAGATGTGTTGGATATAGTGAGGGAGAACAAGTTTTATGAGAAGGCTGTTTTCAGTCTGGACAGCTACTCGCCTTTATGTCTCGAGTATGCCCTTGAGAGCGGTTTTACGGTGGTGAACGATATCACGGGACTATCTGATGACGAAGTGTGCAAAGTGGCCAAAAAACATAACGCCGCCGTGTGCATTATGCATATGAAAGGCAGCCCGAAAGATATGCAGGTAGAGCCTGCGTACGATGATGTGCTGAAAGAGGTGGACGAGTTTTTCGCTGAGCGCATAAGCAAGGCGAAAAGTTTTGGTATAAAAGATATAATACTGGACGTGGGTATAGGATTTGGCAAAAATCTGGAACACAATATCTCGCTTATCAAACATCACGCCAAGTTTTTGCATTTTGGCTATCCGCTGTTGATAGGTGCGAGCAGGAAGTCCATGATAGACAAAATCTCTCCCTGCGGTGTAGAGGATAGACTTGCCGGCACTTTGGCGGTGCATTTGGAAGCTGTGCGAAATGGGGCTGATATCGTAAGATGTCATGATGTGAAAGAACACGTGAGAGCAATAAAAGTTTTTGAGGCGTTAAGATGATGATTTACATAAAAGAGTTTTATATCAGGATTTTTGGATATTATGATGGGTTTATGCCCTTTTACAGTGTGCTTTTTGTGCTGTTTGCGACTATCGTTTTGTTTTTTCTTTTTCACAAAACCGAAGCGTACAAAAAGTTCAGGTCGCTGAAGATGTACGACATCATCTGGCGTTGGGAGTGGAGAAATGAAAAGGTCGTATCGCTTTGGTGCTATTGCCCGACGTGCGGCGAGCAGCTCGTGTGCGATGATGAGTATTCGCATTCAAAAGTTTTGCTTGTCAATAAAACGACATTTTTTATCTGCAAAACGTGCGGCGATATAGAAAAAGGCAGAGTTGTCGGCGGAAATAGAAGCTACGTGCTAAAGATAGTAAAATTTGAAATAAGTAAAAGAGTGGCTAACGGAAATTTTGAAAATGAACAATGAAGAGTATAGAAAATCAATAGAAAAGCTGAACGCATGGGCGTATGCTTATTATGTCCTTGATACGCCTCTGGCGACAGACGACGAATACGACAGACTTTATCATCAAGCGTTGGATTATGAGGCGCAAAATCCCTCTTTGGTGGACGTCTCATCTCCTACTTTGCGAGTGGGCGGAGAGGTCTTGGACGGGTTTGAGAAAGCCTCACATCTAAGCCGTATGTGGAGTATGGAAGATGTGTTTAACGAGCAGGATTTGGACGATTGGTGCGGGCGTGTTTACAAGACAAAAAGAGATTTTACATTTTACTGTGAGCCGAAATTTGACGGTGCGAGTTTGAACCTTATCTACGAAGAGGGCGTTTTAAAGCAAGCTATCACGAGAGGCAACGGCACGCTCGGCGAAGATGTTACGAACAATATCAAAACCGTCCGTTCTATTCCTCTGAGTATAGACTACAAGGGCGTTATTGAAGTGCGAGGCGAGGTTTTGATAAAAAAGCTTGATTTTGAGAAGCTCAACAAAGAGCGGGAGCAAAACGGCGAACCCTCTTTTGCAAACCCACGCAACGCCGCCGCAGGCAGTCTAAGGCAGCTTGACCCTTCTGTCACGGCGGGCAGAAAGCTGATATTTTACACTTGGGGAGTTGGGCGAAACAGCCTTGATATGCCCACGCTCAGCCAAAAGATGGATTTTATCTATTCGCTTGGATTTTTGAGCCCTCCTATGAGGGTTGTCACTAAAGATATAGGCGAAGTGCATAAACTCTACCAAAGTTTCATAGAAAAGCGTGATGAGATACCTATGATGATGGACGGAATGGTCGTCAAAGTAGATGAGAGCGCACTTCAAGAAGAGCTTGGCTATACAGTCAAATACCCCCGCTGGCAGGTCGCTTTCAAGTTTCCTGCTCATGAAAAAAGCACGCAGATACTGAGCATCTCTTTGCAAGTCGGGCGTACGGGTGTGGTAACTCCTGTGGCAAATGTCCAGCCTGTAGATATAGACGGCGTTACGGTTGAGCGGGCTACTCTGCACAATTTTGACGAGATAGAGAGGAAAGATATCAGGGTAGGGGACTTTGTGACTATCATCAGAAGCGGAGATGTGATACCCAAAATCATTCAAGTCCAAAGCTCAAAACGCACAGGAGCCGAACAACCGTTACTAAGACCTGCGCTTTGCCCGATATGCCAAAGCGAGCTTTTAGACGAGGGTGCGCTCATCAAGTGCCAAAATCTCACGTGCGACGCCAGAGTAGAAGCCTCTTTGATATTTTTCGCCTCAAGGCAGGCTTTAGACATAGAAGGGCTTGGCAAAGAGATAGTCCGCACGATATACAGAGCTTCGCTCGTGAAAAGCATAGTAGATGTATTTGCACTGAAAGAAGAGCAGCTTTTAACACTTGAGGGCTTTCAAGAGCGAAAAGCCAAAAAACTTGTAAAAGCTATAGCCGACACGAAAAACAGCGAACTTTGGCGTGTTATCTGCGCACTTGGCATTGAACATATAGGCGAAGTAGCGAGCAAAAAGCTAGAGCGTACATTTGGGCTTGACTTTATGAGTGCGACATCTGAGGCGTTGTCGCAAATAGACGGATTTGGCGTACAAATGGTAGCTTCGTTTCAAGAGTTTGTGCGTGTAAACAGCGACCTTATCAAAAAACTTTTGGAGATTATAGAGCCCACATATGCCGCCAAAAAAGAGATAACAGACAATCCTCTCAAAGGAAAGTCCATAGTCCTCACGGGTTCTTTGAGCCGCTCGCGTGATGAGGTGAAGGCGGCACTTGAAGGATTTGGTGCTAAAATAACCTCGTCCGTATCCAAAAAAACAGATATGGTCATATATGGCGAGGACGCCGGCAGCAAGTACGATAAAGCTCTTGAGCTTGGTGTCAAGCTTTTGGACGAGAGCGGGTTTGAGCGGTTTTTGAAAGACAACGCTCTGGTTATATAAAGAGGATAAAAAGTGTTTTCGCACGAATTACAAAAAAACGAGATTCAAGCTCTGGCGATAGGTCAGTTTGACGGCATACACAGAGCGCACAAAGAGCTTTTCAGGCAGCTTGGCGCACGTGGGGCTATACTCGTTATAGACAAATACAAGTCTGTCATCACGCCAAATCACAGGCGAAATGACTATGTTACTCATCAATGTTTTTATTATGATTTTGCCCAAATAAAAGACCTTAGCGGCGAAGAGTTTATCGCACTTTTGAAGAGGGATTTTCCATCTTTGCAAAAGATAGTCGTTGGGTATGATTTTCGTTTTGGCAAAAACAGAATGTTCGGCGTTGAGGAGCTTGACAGGATATATGACGGCAAAGTCGTCATCGTGCCGGAGTTTTGTTATGACGGCATATCTGTGCATATGACAAAGATAAAAGCTCTTTTGGGCGTTGGCGAGATATTTCAGGCAAACAGGCTTTTGGGGCGTGAGTATTCGCTTTTGGGTACATCGCTAAAAGGGCAGGGGCTCGGCGGAAAGTCGCTCTATCCTACGATAAATCTCAAAGTTGAGGACTATTTTATCCCCTCAAGCGGAGTGTACGCCGGCAGGATAAAACTCAAAGAGAAGATATACGATAGCGTGATATTTATCGGCAACCGCCTCAGCACAGACGGCAAATTTTCCCTTGAGGCTCACGCTATAGAGGCTTCTTTGAACGTGGAGGAGGGCGAGGAGATAGAACTGTTTTTCGCCCAATTTTTGCGTGAAAATAGAAAATTTGACAAGTTAGACGAGCTCAAAGAACAGATAAAAAACGATATGAACGAAGCCAAAGAGGCGTTGAAAGTCTGCAAGATTTACCCCGACAAAGCGACCACAAAAAGATGAAAGATAGAGTATTTACAAAGCCCATAAGCAAGCAGTTTGAGTTTGACGAGGCGGTAGCGAGTGTGTTTGATGATATGCTCGGCCGCTCCATACCATTTTACGCTGAGGTTTTGGA
>JAITNC010000180.1 GCA_031290675.1 Campylobacteraceae bacterium
GAAAAACGCCAAAAAGCACGTATTTTGGGGCTATCGCTCGCTATGGGCACGAGGATATTGCTGCTGCTGTCGCTGTTTTGGATTATGAAGCTGACAACGCCGCTGTTTACGGTACTTGAGCACGGACTCTCCGGGCGGGACTTGATACTGTTTTTTGGAGGGTTGTTTTTGATAACAAAGTCTACTTTGGAGATACACAACGACATAGACCCGCACGAGAAAAAAAGCGGCGGGAGCGTTAGGGCAGCGAAAAATTTTATCGGCATTTTGATACAGATAGCGTTTTTGGACATTATATTTTCGCTTGACTCCGTGATAACCGCCGTGGGTATGGCAAACCAGATAGAGATAATGATACTCGCCGTCGTGATAGCGGTATTTGTGATGATGATAGCTTCAAAAAGCATCAGCGAATTTATAGACAAGCACCCGACACTCAAGATGATGGCGTTGGCGTTTTTGATACTCGTGGGAGTTGCGCTCGTGGCGGACGGACTTGGTTTTCACATACCAAAGGGTTACATCTACTTTTCTATGGCGTTTGCGCTTTCGGTGGAGTCTTTGAACATATACGCCAAATCAAAAAACAGGGAGAAAAAATGAGCGACATACTCAAAATAGGCAAGTACGAGTTCAAAAGCCGCCTTATCGTCGGCAGCGGCAAATACAAGGACTTCCAAACCACACGAGATGCTACGATAGCGAGCGGCTCAAATCTCATCACGGTAGCGGTCAGGCGTGTAAATATCACGGACAAAAACGAGGAAAATCTCACGGATTATTTCAAAGGCACTGATGTGATGCTGCTGCCAAATTCGGCGGGCTGCACGAGGGCTGACGAGGCTATCGCTCTGTTTCGTATGGTGAGGGAGGCTGTGGGGCTTGAGCTCATCAAGTTAGAGGTTATAGGCGACACGGCGAAGACTTTGTACCCTGACGTGATGGAAACGCTGAAGGCTTGCGAAGTTTTAGCCAAAGACGGCTTCACCATCATGTCGTACACGAACGACGACCCGATAATGGCAAAAAGGCTGGAAGACGCCGGCAGTGCGGCTGTGATGCCGTTGGCTGCGCCTATCGGAAGCGGGCTTGGCATACAAAACAGATACAATATACTCTTCATCAAAGAGGCGGTTACCGTGCCTGTCATCGTGGACGCCGGCATAGGCTGTGCGAGCGATGCGGCGATAGCTATGGAGATAGGAGCGGACGGCGTTTTGAGCAATAGTGCCCTAGCTCACGCTGCAAATCCCATCTTGATGGCTGAGGCGATGAGGTACGCTGTGTTGGCGGGAAGGGCGAGCTTTTTGGCGGGCAGAATGGCGAAAAAACCGTTTGCGACCGCCAGCAGTCCAAGCGAGGGTATCATACAATTTAGCGGCAAATAATAAAATATTCGCAAAGGGGCAAAAAGCCTTGACAAAAACAAATGTTTTGTGTAAACTTTCAACCTTGTTTTTAGTTTTGGCTTTTCAGAGCCTTTGTCGGTTTTGAAGGGTGCTAGCAAAAACTTGGGTTTCGCGAACAAATTTGACGTCGGGGTGTAGCGCAGTCTGGTAGCGCATCTGGTTTGGGACCAGAGGGTCGCAGGTTCAAGTCCTGTCACCCCGACCACTTTTTTTATATGGTGAGTTTAGCTCAGTCGGTAGAGCATCAGGTTGTGGTTCTGAGGGTCGTGGGTTCGATCCCCACAACTCACCCCATTGAGTTCGCGCTCGTAGCTCAATTGGATAGAGCATCAGACTTCGGATCTGAGGGTTGTAGGTTCGACTCCTATCGAGCGTACCATAATCAAATGCGCTCATAGCTCAGCTGGATAGAGCAACGGCCTTCTAAGCCGTAGGTCAGAGGTTCGAATCCTCTTGGGCGTACCATTTGGATTTTTATGGTAAAATGTTTTTTTGTTATTATGTGCGGATATGGTGAAATTGGTAGACACACCAGACTTAGGATCTGGCGCCGCAAGGCATGGGAGTTCGAGTCTCTTTATCCGCACCAGAACTTCAAAAAAAAGTAAACTGCTTTACTTTTTTTTGAAGTGATTTCCGCTTAATATTTACCTTTCCTTCTTTTTGTAATTTTCTTGGTTCGCTCTTGCGGGATTTTGTATTACATTGTATTACAAAAGAGAGCTGAGATTCTTCGGCTTCGCCTCTGAATGACAATAACTACTTCATAAACACAACAACTTACCGTAAAAATATAGATATTTTTAAACTCTTGCGCTATTTTATTTTAACAAAAATGTGTTATGATATGTACAAAAATATGTACAAAGGAGATAAAAATGCAAGTTATGAGCGTGGGAGAAGCAAGAAGAAATTTTAAAGCTGTGATAGACAGTGTGCTCTTTAACAAAGAAAACATAATCATTCACAGAAAAGAAAAAGAGAGCGTAGTAGTCATCTCGCTTGATGAGTTCAATGCCATCAAAGAAACAGAATATCTCTTAAGTAACAAGGTAAATGCCGATAGATTATTGAGTGCGATAAAGCGCATACAGGACGGAGCGGGCGTTAAAAGAGAGATGATAAAATGAAATATTGTGAGGATTTCAAATACAATATTTTCGTGATATAATTTATATTATAAATGCAACAAAAGAGCGAGCGTAACTATGATCAATCAGACAACAAAAGATAAAATATCAAAATTATACGATGGCTACAAAAGATTGTCCCTCAAAAAAGAGCACGTTTTGCGCGATATCGCTATCGCTGAAATTTCCGAGATGGTCTATAACTCCAACGCCATTGAAAACTCAACGCTTACCCTTGAGGATACAGAAAAGATTTTATTGCAAAATACCATTCCAAAAGAGCTAAATATTCGTGAAGTTTTTGAAGCGCGAAACCTCGCCAAAATTACCGAGCTTTTACTGCAAAAAACAGACAAAAAACTTTCTGTCAAATATATATTGGATTTGCATAAAATTCTTTTGACAAATATACAGGACGATTGCGCCGGTAGATTTAGGCGAGGCAGCGAATGGGTCAGGGTCGGCAACCACATCGGAGCCAATCCTGACTTTACTTCCTCGTTGATGTCCGAACTTATCAACAGCTACAATACCGATGATAACTTATATTTTTTAGACAAAATTGCTCTTTTTCACGCCGAATTTGAAACTATCCACCCGTTTTGTGATGGCAATGGCAGGATAGGTAGAGTGTTGATTAACCAACAGCTGCTTAAGTTAAATTTGCCCCCGATAATTATCCAAAACAAGAGCAAGCACACGGCGTATTATCCGCTATTTGCAAATTATCAGACAACGATGAAGTATGATGGTTTCACAAAAATATTTGCCTTGTTGTTGCAAGAATCATTACATAAAAGAATCACCTTTTTAGCCAGCAGAAGGATTATTTCACTCTCCTTATGGGCGAAACAAAACAATGTGAAGGGAAATATCGCTCTCAATAAAGCCAAAAGGCAGACCATACCAGCTTTTAGGCTTAGAGAAAAATGGGTAATATCCGAAACTTACCGTGAAAATATAGATATTTTTGATAATTTTCACGCATAATATAAATAACATCTACGTTAAGTCTGATAGTAAAACAGCGTACAGAAGTTATTAAAGCCAAGCAGAAGGCTTGATGACTATTGTATCGCCATCTGTATCTGTTATCGTGCTTGGAAATTGGCTTGTTTGGATTATTCTTTGGTTTGTATATGC
>JAITNC010000217.1 GCA_031290675.1 Campylobacteraceae bacterium
ACGCCAATGCCGATAAAGCAGCTGAGCTGAGAGCCGGCAAAGAGAAGCTTTTTGGCTTCTTTGTGGGGCAAGTGATGAAAGAGAGCAAAGGTGCGGCAAATCCCGCAAAAGTCAATGAACTTTTGAAAACAAAACTCGGCATCAAATGAGCGTAGCAGTCATCGGCGGAGGAAAATGGGGGCAGGCTCTGCACTTCGCTTTCTCGCAGGAGCACGACAGCGTCATCACATCACGCACGCCAAAAGAGCTGCCAAATTTTGTAAGCTTGCAAGAGGCTTTGAAGCGTGAATACATAGTCGTGGCTCTACCCGCCCAAATAGTCGGCGAGTGGCTAAAAAACAACTTCAAAGACAATGGACAAAAGATTTTGATAGCCGCCAAAGGAATAGAAGAGAAAAGCGGACGATTTATGTTTGATATATTTTCCTCCTTCGTGCCAAAAGAACGCTTGGCGTATCTATCCGGTCCCTCTTTTGCGGCAGAGGTCATCAAAGCTCTGCCTACAGCTCTTGTCGTAAGTTCCGAAAACAACGATGTCGCAAAGGAATTTTGCGCATTTTTTCCGCAATTTATCAAAGCATACTGCGATGACGACATCATAGGAGCTGAGATATGCGGAGCATACAAAAATGTCTTGGCGATAGCGAGCGGAGTTTGCGACGGGTTGGAGCTTGGACTGAACGCAAGGGCGAGCCTTATCGCCAGAGGGCTTGTTGAGATGCAAAGGTTTGGTTTGAGTTTTGGCGCAGCAAAAGCTACATTTTTGGGGCTTAGCGGAGCAGGGGACTTGTTTCTCACCGCCTCAAGCTCACTTTCACGCAACTACCGTGTGGGAGTATCGCTCGCGCAAGGCAAAAGCATAGATAGCATACTGAAAAACTTGGGCGAGGTGGCGGAAGGCGTTTTGACCTCAAAAGCCATAGGCAAACTCTCAAAAGAGCGAAACATCTACACGCCGATAGCCCGCGAAGTCGGTCTTATCATAGACGGCAAACAACCGCTTGACAGCTTGAAAGATTTGTTAGGATAAAGGATTTCAATGTTAATCAAAAACGCGAAAGTAACAGGATTTGACACTCTGTTGGATATATTGATAAAAGACGGCAAAATTGCCAAAATAGCGCAAAATATCGATGAGAAAGATGAAGAGTTGATAGAGGCTAAAGGCTCGTACGCGCTTCCAGGACTTATAGACCTCAATGTAAGACTAAAAAACGGCGTATTAAATCAAAAAAACCTTGACACGCTCTCAAACGACTGCGCCAGAGGCGGCGTCACAACCGCGCTTATCATATCTGATTTTACCCCGAGACTTGATAACGAGAGTTTTCTGGAGCTTTTAAATGCCAAAGTCGGTTCGCTTGGTGTAAATGTACTTTTATCCGCACCTCTTGTAAATGATGAGACGGAAAAACTTAACAATATCGCCACTTTGATACAAAACGGCGCGTCGGCTATATGGAGCAAATCGCACATAAACTCAAATCTCATCAGACGAGGCGTCCAGTACGCTAATATGAAAAAAACTCCTCTTTTGGTCGATTGCTACGATAGCGACCTTGACGATAACGGTGTGATGAACGAGGGCAAGGTATCATTTAAGCTTGGACTTCCTGGTATATCAAAAGTTTCAGAGACAAGCGAAGTAGCGAGACTTTGCGAGATAGCTGGGTATTATAAAGCTGATATAGTATTTCAAACACTCTCATCAGAACGCTCTATAAATCTTGTCAAAGAGGCGAAAAAAAATCTGAAAGCTTATTCTGAAGTATCTATTCATCATCTACTCAAAAATGACAGCTCTTGTGATGAGTTCAATACACACGCCAAGATAAAGCCTCCGTTGAGAGATGAGAATGAGCGGGAAGCCATCGTGCAGGAGCTAAAAAACGGCGATATAGACATCTTGACCTCAGCGCATTCGCCCCGTTCTATCCTCTATAAAGATACAGCTTTTGAGGATGCGGCTTACGGCATACACGCCATAAGTGACTATTTGCAGCTCGGATTTACATACTTAGTCTCAAGCGGTCTCGTGAGTTTGGAGCGGTTTATACAGATGAGCAGCAAAATGCCAGCCCAAATCTTGGGACTTGAGCGCAAAGGTGAGATAAAAGAGGGATTTGACGCGGATATAGTGATATTTGACCCAAAAAGTGAAGAGACGATAAAAGTCGCGGACTCCATATACGCGAACGAAAAACTAAAAGGCAGGGTAACGACGACTATCGCTAAAGGCAAAATCGTATATCAAAAAGCGTAAAATATGCCTGTTTTTTGGAACGAAATTTAAGATAAAGAGAGACAAGTGGTAGTATATTTCTATTATATAATATTTTTACCTTCCATCATCATTTTTATGGCATATTTGGCAACAAGAACGATACAAAAAACTTTCGCTCAGATTTTGATTATGCTCATTTTCTCAACAGGTCATATGATTCTCGGTATTTTTTTTAGCTTGATGAGTTTTGGAGATTACGGCGCAGATGTGATTGCGCTATATCTCTTTTTTATAGGCATTGTTGAGGAGTTGATAGTTATATCTATCGCTCTGTTTTACTTTAACAAAAGAGTGAAAAAAGCTCGTGAAGCCAATACAGATAACGCCGATAGTATCCAAGATACAGTTGAAAAACGACAGATTTTTGGTATATTGAGCCTTGTGTGTGTGCTTGCGGTACCGATAGTTGTAGTTGTAGGGGAGGAATTTGGATTGCGTATAAATCACGCTCCTATGTATATCACCATATCTATACTTGCGCTAACAGGCATCGTATCTGGCATCAAAGACCAGATA
>JAITNC010000076.1 GCA_031290675.1 Campylobacteraceae bacterium
AAGGGACGAAATAGGGCGAAAGCCCACCCCCCCGTGTCATGGCTTCGGCGTAGCCCTCCAATTGTCATGGCTCCGCTTGCGAAGCATCTGTGTTTTTTGCTCTTCCTCCGTCATTGCGAGCCTGTAATCAGGCGTGGCAATCCACTCTTTTGCTTTTTTGCGCCACAAACGCCCTTGTGTCATTGTGAGGAGCGAAGCGACGTAACAATCTGTGTTTCTCCGCTCTTGTGTCATGCTGAGGCGTAGCCGTGAGCATCTGTGTTTATTTTTACTTTTTTGCAACTCTTGTTTTTATTACTTTCTTTTCCGAAAGAAAGTAAAACAAAGAAAGCTCCCGCCTCAAGTGTAACTGTCCTTCGGATACCCTGCGTATTTTCGTGTTGATAGGGAGCTGCGGAACTCACTCAGTCGTTCAAACAGTCCTCGCTCTTTATCCGACTTCACGCTTCAATGCTTGGGCGTTGTCAGCGGGGAAAGAAACAGCAAACGAGTTTGCTGTATTTGCTTCGCAAATAACACAGATCGTTACGCCTTTGGCTCACGATGACACAAGAGGGAGTGGATTGCCACGCCTGAATACAGGCTCGCAATGACGGAGGGGGGGGTAAGCTCGCAATGACGGAGTGGTTTTGAAGGGCTTTTATTAAAACCCGCTAAAAGCTTCACAAAATAATTTGAAAAATTAAACTGTTACTTATAATTCAAATGATATAATTTCCGAATTGATAAATTTTATTGTTGAAGGAGAATTAATGTTAGTAACAAATAAAGCGCCGGATTTTACAGCCGTAGCGGTTTTGGGCGACAACCAAATAGTTGAGGATTTTAACCTCTATAAAAATTTAGGTAAAAACGGAGCAGTGGTATTTTTCTACCCTATGGATTTTACTTTTGTGTGTCCTTCTGAGATTATAGCATTTGACCACAGACTTGACGAGTTCAAAGAGCGTGGCGTCAATGTCATAGGCGTATCAGTGGATTCTCAATTTTCACACTTCGCTTGGAAAAGCACAGACGTGAAAAACGGCGGTATCGGCAATGTACGCTACCCGCTTGTGGCTGATATCACAAAACAGATAGCACGTGATTTTGACGTACTTCTCAACAACAGCGTAGCTTTGAGAGGTTCATTTTTGATAGACAAAGACGGCACCGTAAGACACGCTGTTATCAACGACCTTCCGCTTGGCAGAAATATAGACGAAATGCTTAGAATGGTTGATACCGTTATCTTTACAAACGAACACGGCGAAGTTTGCCCTGCAGGTTGGCACAAAGGCGACAGCAGCATCAAAGCAAACACAAAAGGCATCGCTGAGTATCTTTCCAAAAACGCTGAAAAACTATAACTTATTTAAACACGGCGGGCTTCAAACCCCCGCCAAACTTTCCTTGCAAATTTTATGTATAATACCTCTTTAAATCCTTTTAATCGGAAATTATCGTGAAATTTATCTATTTTTTGCTTATATTTTTAACGACCCTCATCATAGCCGGCGCAGTTACTTCGCTCGTGCAAAAAAACACACCCGCAGCCCCAGAACCCGTCATAAACATCTTGTCCGGCGATACGCCGCTTGTAGGCGAGATAGCCTTTGCGGCGGTGTTTGAGGGTGAGCATTACAGCGACAAAGAGGGCATCAAAATTTACATACGCAACAGCGACAGCGGTATCTCATACGAGATAACTTCCGACAAAAACGGACTTTTATACCTGCAAAATCTAAAAGAGGGCGTGTATGAGCTGACAAAACTGCACTACGAGAAAAAAACCACCAAATATGAGCTTTTGTATACCTTTTCGCTGGGGCTGTTTTTTGAGCTGAAAAAGGGCAAGATAAACAATCTCGGAGCGATAGATTGGAGTTATGAGAAAGAACAGCGCATCAAACACTCAAAAGATTATTTTCTTTCAAAGGGCGAGTTTGAGAGGCGACATGATGCGAAAAACGGCGAATGGACTGATATAACCATGAGCGAACACGCCCCATTTTCGGCAAAAAGAGGCGGTTTTGATGAGGGGGATTGGGATATCAGAGCTTTGGATACGGCGAGAGGTGCGGGGTATATGAGTGCGGTTGAGAAAGATGTCGTGCTGGAGATAAATAAAGCCCGCAGCGACCCAAAAAAATATGCACAGCTATATATAAAACCAAGACTTGAGCAGTACAACGGCACTTTGTACTCGCCGCCAAATGAGCTGCCGCTCAAAACGGTTGAGGGAGTGAAGGCGGCAAGGGAGTGCTACAACGCTCTTTTGAGTGCGCCCGCCGTGGAGATACTAGCACCAAGCTACGGTTTATCACGCGCCGCCAAAGACCACGTGCAAGACCAAAGCAAAAGCGGGGCGGTGGGACACAGCGGCAGTGATGGCAGCGACCCGTTTGAGCGCATAAAAAGATATGGCAAAAACTACACTTTTGCGGGCGAAAATATAGCCTACAAGCCGCACACGGCACGTGAGATAGTGGTAGGCTTGCTCATAGACGACGGCGTGCCTTCAAGGGGACATCGGGATAACATCATGCACAAAAACTACAATAAAATCGGCGTCGCCACGGGAACGCACAAACAATACGGCGTGATGTGTGTGATGGAGTATGCAAAGGATTTTGAAGAAAATTAAATTTTTTGTTATGTTATCTCGGCTTTTACAATTTTTAGCTTGTTCTTCCGCACGCTAATTTCGTTGCAATTTCGCCGCGCTCGCTCACGTACCAGTACGTACGCACCGCTCGCGGGCTTCATTTGCGCCTCGTTATCGTGCAAAAAACTAACGCTAAAATCTTGTAAATTTGCCCTTGTGTCATTGTGAGGAGCGAAGCGACGTGACAATCTCAGCTATTCGTCAAAATACAAAAAACACGAATAAACACAGATGCTCACGCCTTCGGCTCAGCATGACAAAAGACTGGATCGTCACGAATGAGCGCAAGCTCACGATGACACAAAGTGGGCTTCGCACCTCGCAATAACACGAGAGAACGAGCTACTTCAATCTATCTTAAAACCACTGACAGTCTGATAACACTCTTTTGTTTTTTTGATATCTTGCAACCGCTCTTCTATCTTGGCGTTTATATCTTCATTATTAAGATTCTC
>JAITNC010000028.1 GCA_031290675.1 Campylobacteraceae bacterium
GCCCAAAGCCTGTAACTATTAAAGAAAAGGGTTTGCGTAAAATAAGATAAACGCCATAACCATCGCGTAAATAACTTGCGCTTCTATCAAAGCTATCGCAAGAATCATCGTACCCATAAGCTTACCGCCAAGTCCCGGATTTCTCGCAGTACCCGCTATAGTAGCAGCAGCAGCGTGACCCATACCGATAGCGCCGCCGATAGCAGCGATACCAACAGCCAAGCCTCCGCCCAAAGCTGACAACGCTTTGATAAGTTCGTTTGAACTTGTAGCGGCTTCAACAGCCTCTTGTCCGAAAGCCACAGCAGCAAAAGCTACCATAAGAAAAAGAATCTTTTTCATAAATGACCCCTAAAAATTTTTTGGCAAAGTCCGTTCGGATTACGTGTCCCTACTTACCACTTTGCAAGGCGTGATTATATCGTCTGGGAGGTTAAATTTGCTTTAACTCAGCAAATTTATTCACACAAAATAGGGAGATTTCGCACAAACAAAATCCCCCCGCTCTCTTAGCCTTTGCTCTCCAACCCCAACTCTATCTTTGGTCCTTTTTGGAAAAGCACTTTTACTTTTACTTTATCGCCGACATTTACCACATCGGTTACTTTGTCTACCCTGCCCTCAGCCAATTTTGACACGTGCAAAAGCCCGTCTATATCGCCCGGAAGTCCTATAAACGCTCCAAAATCAACTACTCTTTTTACAACTCCGTCAAGTATCGCGCCTTTTTCAAACTCTACTATCTTGGCTCTGCTGTCCCGCTCGTGTCCGCCGCCGCGTCTGTCAAATCCGCCGCGTCCTGCGCCGCTGTTTTTGATGATGCCGAGTATGTGTTCTTTGGCGGCATCAACCTGCAGTTTGTTCTCGCCTGAGAGTTTAACCTCGCCGTTTTCTCTGTTGAGGTCTATCGTTACGGAGTATTTTTCTATAATCTCTCTGATGGTTTTACCGCCCTGACCGATAACATCTACTATCTTGCTTGAGTCTATGGAAAATACGTCAAACTTCGGCAAAATGGCTTCATTGACGATTATCTTGCTGTTTGCCTCTTCCATGATGCCCAAGATGTGCTCCCTGCCCTCTTTCGCTTGATATAGCGCCTCTTTGAGTATCTCAGGGGCGATACCGCCGAGCTTGATGTCCATTTGAAGTGCTGTTATGCCGTCTTTTGTTCCTGCTACTTTAAAGTCCATATCGCCGTCGTGGTCTTCAAGCCCCATGATATCGGTCAATATCGCATAGTCGCCGTCTTCAAAGACAAGCCCCATAGCCACGCCTGCGACCAATTTCTTAGTTTCTACACCAGCCGCTCTGAGCGCCAACGCACCGCCGCAAACAGTAGCCATAGATGACGAACCGTTTGACTCCAATATCTCAGATACGAGCCTCATCGTGCAAAGGCTGTTTTTGTCTATAGTCGGCTCTATCGCTCTTTTGGCTAAGTTACCATGTCCGAGTTCTCTGCGTCCGGGGCTTCTCAAAGGGGTCGCTTCGCCGACAGAAAAACCGGGAAAATTATAATTTACCATAAATTTATCAGAGCGCGGCAACTTCTCCGTGAGCGTATCGTAAGTCTGTGCGTCCTGGTCGCTGCCGAGTGTCGCTATGGCAAGCGCCTGCGTCTGACCACGTGTGAAAAGGCACGAGCCGTGCGCTCTTGGCAAGATATTTGTTACGATAGATATAGGTCTGACCTCTTTCAGGTTTCGCCCGTCTGCTCGTATCCTGCCTTTGACTATCATCTCTCTGACGAGATTGTGTTTGAACTCCTCAAGTGCCGCTTTCACGGCCTCTTTCTCCCACGCTTTTGAGGTAACAACCTCATCTTTGATGACAAGTTCAAGCACTCTTTTGAGCTCAACAGCACGCTCTGATTTTGCCATCTGCGTAAGAGCGGCGTAAACATTTGACTTGTAATTTTCCTTGATATGAGTGTAAATCTCCTCATTTAACACAGAGGCTTTGTATTGAAGCTGAGCATCTGCTTTTTTCAGAGGCGTGAAAACTTCCTCATAAAGCGCACAAGCGTCTGAAATGCCGCTTGCGGCGAAGTTGATAGCTTCTACCATATCTTCCTCGCTCATCTCATTTACAAGTTGATTTTCTCCCGCTTTTGATGATACGGCTCTCATCTCTATCATCAAAAGTTCGTCTTTTGTGCCGGCTACATACAAATCAAGCGCACTATCTTTGAGCTGTGAATTTGTCGGATTTATGATAAGTTCGCCGTTTATCTTGCCTACTCTTATACCGCTGACAGATTTGTTTACGGGTATATCGGAGAGATACAGAGCGGCTGAGGCGGCGTTTAGAGCTGCTACTTGCAAATCAACTTCAGCATCACAGCTTAGAACAAAAACCACTATCTGCGTAGGATAAGCATACCCTTTTGGGAAAAGCGGGCGCAAACTTCTGTCGATGACACGTGAAGTCAGCGTTTCAAAATCACCGGGTTTTGTCTCTCTTTTGATGTAGCCTCCGGGTATCTTCCCTGCGGCGTAACTCTTCTCTACATAATGCACAGTCAAAGGCAAAAAGTCCTCTTCAACCTGCGTGTCTTCTCTTGCGACAGTCGCTAAAACAACAGTATCTTTTACTCTTAAAAGTACAGCTCCCGCAGCGTGTTTGGCAACATTGCCAATGTCATAAATCTCTTCTTGATTGTTAATCTCTATCTTATACTCCATCATTCATCTCCTTGTGATTTTTGAAATGATACAAAACGTTTATTTGCCTCTAAAATCTTTAAAATATCTTCTTGGCTAAACTCATCTTCTTTTTTGTAATAAAAATCCGTACTTACAAAGTTCGCCACTCTGCTGAAACAGTAAAGCCCGTCAGTTTCGCTCTCAAGCATTGAGGCGGTATTTTGAGCGATGATAGGCGCTGCAAATGAAGCTGACTTCACATGCTCCGAAATGACCGTCTTTAAAGCAACCAATACCCTTATCCCACTCTCGCAGCCGTCATCTACAAGCAAAACATTTCTGCCTGTTAGAAGCGGGATAGAAGCGCCTTTTCTGTATTTGTAGATATTTTTTAAAATACTCTCTTCATACTTTCTTTTTGCCTCTCCGTATATAAAGTCAAGATTGATACCGAAAGACTCCACGAGAGCCTCTTGTATGACTATCTCTTCTGTTTCGCTCACGATGGCTATCATACACAGGGGGTTGTTTGGGGCAAAAATAGACTCATTGAACAAAAAGTCGTACTCCAAATCAGCCTTTCTTGATATGTAGTCTACTATCGGCACGGCGTTTAGCGACAAAGCCAGCAACAACCAATCCTCATCTTGCATCTGCGAAACCGGCAAAACCTCATAAAGCTTCTCAGCCGCTTCCTGATGAGATGAAAACTGATAAACCGACATTGCACTCTCCTACAAATCTCTTGAGTTTTCTACTGAATACTCATATTTTACGCCGCCCAAAGGATAGAGGTTGAACAGCAGATATACTCCTCTTTTATCGACCGAGCTGGCTTTACCCGAACTTGTGAGTTTTGGCGTAGTGTCTTCTTTGTAAACAAATCTGTAATCCCAACATCTTTTACTGTGCAAAAAGCCTACATTCCAAGATTTGGCAAAACTATCGTCGATATCATACTGAATTTCTGCAAAAATAGAGCTGTTTTTAAATACTTTGCTCTCAAAATTTAATGAAAAATAGTTATTGTCCTCAACTTTGTTGTAGGTATGCGAGAAATATACCTGTTGATTGTCGCCCTTGTACGAGGCGTAAGTGAGGGATTTTACAAGCTTGCTCGACTCGTGTGAGTACTGCACTTCATTTGATAAAGATACACGTGATGTGAGCGCTATCTCTATCTTGTTTTCTATTGGGGCGTATTTGTATTGGCTATTTTCAAAATAATATGGCTGCTTGAGAGAGTGTATGAGCCTTTTTTGACCTTTTGAGTCATAAAAATACTGCTTAAGTTGAAATGTTATCTGCTCCTCTTCCGTATGTATCGGCACAAACTCATCTCTATCAAGATAGCCTTTTTGCTTGTCAAAACTTGGTATGATATACTCTGTGCCAAAATATATCTTGTGGTAAAACGTTGAGTATGCTTTCGCCAAATCCGTATAGGCGGATAAAATGTGGTAGTTTCTGATGTATTGTCCGTAGCTTTCGGGTACGCTGTCAAGTCCGTCGTAATTAACCCTCATCATATAAATATTTTCCGAAAGACTCGCCCTTAAGCTCTCATCAAGCATAGACCAGTGAAAAGTGAGCGGCAGCTGCATCTCAAACTGCTGTGCCTCAAGTCCGGTTTTTCTGTAGTAGTTGTGATACTGTGCGTCAGCGGAATACTGCAGGTTGTTCACCAAAATACTGTCTAAAAATTTGTGATACTGCACAGTCGGAAGCTCTTGAAGGGTTTTGTCATTATTGTCCGCGCTCGTATCTATAAAGTATTTTGCGTAAATGCCCATATAGTTGTCTTCATCTCTTAGAAAGTAGTTTAGCCTTGATATCACGAGCTTGTCAAATGTTTCGGGGTCTGTCGTTTTGAGATTTAGATAATCCACATCATTTAGGTATTTCAGGTCTGCTTTCAGTCCGTCCTCAACATCGTGTCCGATAAAATCCGATAAAACCGAGCTTCTGTCATAAAAAAAATCATACCCATAGTGTACTTTGTTTCTCAAATCCTCTTTCTTTTTATATATTTCGCTCTCTCTGAAAAATCCAGCCGTAAAATATCCGTTTGAATATGGTGAGTCCGCAAAGCGAAAACTTGAGTAAATACCCCCGCCGCGCTCGCTCCTTACCTGCGGGTCAAGCTCAAAATCCCACGCCTCGCTCGGTGCAAAATACACAGGCTGCATATAAAATACACCCTCATCTTTCGCAAAGCCTGTTTCCGGCCTCAAAAGACCTGTGCGCCTTGTTTTGTCTGTCGGAAAAGCGAAATACGGCATATAAAAAATGGGGACATCTTTTATGTAAAAAAGTGCGTTATATACGTGTAAAAATTTACTCTCTCGGTTAAGTTCACCGCTTGAAAAGCCTATCTTCCAGTCGGGCTCCTCCACGTCGCAGCTTGATGTTATGGATTTTTGCGTGATGTAGTACTGCGGATTTACCACAGCTTCATTGCACCTTAGCCAAAGACGGCTATTTTGGTTAAAAAAGAAAAATTGTGAAAAGTCGCCCAAATCTTTCTCAAGATTTAAAAAAACATACTCACTTCTGCTTATCTCGTCCGAACCGCGCAGGATATTTATATTTCCAAAAAGCTCCAAATCTTTGCTTGTTGTGTTGTAAACCGCCCGCTCAGCCGTGATGAGATACCGCTGTGAGTAAAGCAAAACATCTCCGCTGGCATAGACTGTCCCATTTTCTTGCCGCACGCTTTGGGCTAGCATCTCTACATCTTGTATGTCAGCGAACAAAAACAGATGCGCTAAAGCTAAAAAAAGGGCGATTTTATGCATTCACCACCAATGTTTTCGCGCCCAAATCCTGCCACGCCTGCTTTTTATAGTCCCTAAGCGCCCAAAGAAATCCGATATAAAAAAATGTTTCACTTACCAAGCGCAAAAACGAACGTGTCAGTGCTGCGGCAAAGCTGGGATTGGCGGCATTGT
>JAITNC010000068.1 GCA_031290675.1 Campylobacteraceae bacterium
AGATAGCTCAATCGTGATAGGGTTTGTGGTTTGCACTGTCAGATCTTCTATATCTGCGCCGCTAATATAGCCGAAAAGGCCTACATGTTTAGCATTGTTATAGCTTTTGAACGTCAAACCTTTGATAGTATGTTTGCCTCCGTTGAGTATACCCGTAAATGGATCTGACTCGTTGCCTATCGGCTCCCAACCAGCATATTTGCTAAGGTCTATATCATTTTTCAGTGTATAATTTCCCTTAACATTGCTTCTTATGTTGTCGAAATCTTCATCAGTGCAGATATCAGGCCAGCAACTTGTTACTTTAGTATCTCCAATAGTTTCGTTTTCTTCAGTACTTTCGTTTTCTTCAATACTTGTATTTCTACCTACATCCTCGTCTCCACTACTTGAGCCACCACCACCGCAGCCAACTAAAAGTCCTAAAACCGAAGCTATCGAAAGTAGCTTAACTATTTTTCTCATTTTCTCTCCTTGAGATAAGATTTATTTAGCAAAATGACACCCTCTTTGCCATGCTGGATGCTAACGATACATCTTGGCTTTTTAGGGTCGAGATGTATCGTAGACTCAGCATGACACAAAGGGGTTAACAATGACAAATCCTCTTTGTCATGACTTAGTGTTAGCGAAACATCTCTACATTTTGAGCAGAGATGCTTCTGCTTCGCCGAAGCCTTGCGCAGGATGGAGCGAGCCTCTTCGGCTTGACTAAGCCATGACACAAAGGTAGTTAACAATGACAAATCCTCTTTATCATGACTTGGCGTTTTCTACTTGTCATGTCTGGCTCTACGAAACGCCTCAACATTTGACAAGAAAGACTTTTGCATTTCGCGAAGTCATGACACAAAGGAAACTTACAATGACACAAAATAGTAAACGAGAACTTGAATAATCGAGTCTTGTTTACTCTCTTTTTCCTTATATTTACCACTTAAACTTAAATATTTATTAAAAGTAACCCTAAATTCCCGTGCTATTTGGAAAATCTTGGACATTATATATCAAAACTAACAAAAAAGCAATTTTAAAATAACTATATATGTCTATTTTATGTGATTTTTTTACTAATATTCGTGAAATATGATACTTTTATTTCCTTTTTTGAGAATATAAGAATAGTTATTAAAAGTGGTTCAAATTATCGTAAAATAGGCACTTATGGATTGGTAAACTTTGAGTAGTTTAAGCCTGTAGGAAGGTTTTGTTTAATAATTTTGACAAAAAATAAAAACAGTAAAAATTTAATTATGCAGAGTAAATCTAAATGAGCAATGTTATAAATATGTATTTATGGTGTGGAAATGGCAGGAATACATATTTTTCGCCCTCGTTCACGAATGACATAAGAGTGGATTGCCACGCTTGCTGACGCAAACTCGCAATGACGGGAAGTGGTGTGTTGCAATGGGGGGCTGCGTGCGGCGATGACTCCCTTTATATCATGTTGAGCAAAGTGAAACATCTGTGTTTGTTTGTGTTTTGTAAAGAGCTGAGATCGTTACGTCGCTTCGCTCCTCACGATGACACAAGAGGCGTGTGTGGCGCAATAGTTTCCTCAAAAAAACCACCCCGCCCTTCGCTCCCCCCCCCTTCCGTCATAGGGGAATTAGTGAGCGAGCGCGGCGAAATTGCAACGAAGTTAGCATGCAAAAAAACAAGCTGAAAATTGTAAAAGTTTATAAAATCATACATACTACTATTTTTATCAAGTAAGTGCTAAAGTAGCTTTGTGAAACACAGGAGAGAGAAATGAACAAACTTAGTCTTGGCAGCGCTATCTGGATAGACAGCGAAAATCACCCGTTGCTTGGCAAGGGCAGGATAGAACTTTTGAAGCTCATAGACGAGCTTGGTTCGCTATTGCAAGCCTCCAAAAAAATGAAAATGAGCTACAAAGCGGCGTGGGACGCACTCAAAGATATGAACAGTACTTCGGACACCATACTCGTTGAAACCTCTACAGGCGGTAAAAACGGCGGCGGAAGCCGACTGACAGAAGCAGGACACATATATGTCAAAATATACGAGAAAGTGTACGAGGAACAAAAAAGATTTTTTAACTCTCTTGAGGAGCATATCGGCGATTATGATAAATTTATGCGTTTTACGGGCAGAAACTCTGTGCGAACGAGCGCGCGAAATCAACTCAAAGGCGAAATAGAAAATATCATAAGAGGTGATTTGACGAGTGAAATCGCTATAGATATAGGCGAAGGCGTATTGTTAAACGCCCTCATCACCACCAAAAGCGTCAATGAGCTGGAACTTAAAAGAAGCACAACTGTTTGGGCTATCATCAAAGCTTCGTGGATTGAGTTGGCTGACGAAAACGCTTGCGGCGAAAACGTGTTTAACGCCCTCGTGCACTCATACGAACAGCAGGGAAAGAGAGCGGAGAGCATCGTAGAGTTGGAAAATAGCGTAATTTTGACAGGCTCTTTTGATATAACTTCAAAATCTATGCAAACGGGAGATAACATCAAGGTTTTCATCAACAAATCAAATATAATTTTAGGAGTTTGAGATGACCTTCTGGTGTGTTTCACAGCGCATCTTAATGACCATATCATCAACGGCACGACTTTTGCATATCTAAAAGCGATGATTAAGTCTTTTTGCGTTATATTTCATCAAACATCACGAAAGGAAAGTGTATATGCGTATTTTATATGGATTTATAGCGGCAGCGTTTATCGCTGTGTCAGCTTTTGCGGGTGAGGTCAAAGTTGCCGTAGCGGCGAATGTTCAAAATGCTTTTGGCGATTTGGCAAAGGCGTTCAACGTGGACAATCCGGACATCAAATTGCTCCCTACTTTTGGACCAAGCGGAGCTTTTACAACTCAAATCAAAAACGGTGCGCCGTTTGACCTGTTTTTGAGTGCAGATATGAAGTTTCCAAGCGAACTTTTTGATTTGGGATTGGCTGTAGACAAACCTGTCGTTTATGCGCAGGGAGCGTTGGCGTTGTTTACCGTACAAAAATTTGACCTTTCAAAAGGGCTTGAGGTTTTGAAAGATGCCAAAGTTGTCAAAATCTCTATCGCAAACCCCGACACCGCTCCTTATGGCAGAGCGAGCGTAGAAGCGTTGAAAAATGCAAAAGTATATGATGAGAAAAAGCTTGTTCAAGCTGAGAGTATCGGTCAAGTCGTAGCTCAAACAACGACTGCGGCAGATGTAGGCTTTGTAGCAAAATCTACATTTTTCACAGAAACAAACAAATACAAAGAGGGTGTGAACTGGGTGAGTGTAGACCCATCTCTCTACACGCCGATAGACCAAGGTATCGTCATCGTCAAAGCGAGCGAGAAAAATGATGAAGCCAAAAAGTTTTATGATTTTATACTCGGCGAAAATGGCAAAAAAGTATTTACGGATTATGGCTACAGGGTTAAATGAGTAAAATCAGAGCGAGCGTCACGCAGATACTGGGCGGCGAGGGACTACATATAGTATCATTTACGCACGCACAGCAGACGCTCACGATGATGGGGCTAGAGCTTCCCGACATCAAAGTCGGAAGCGAAGTTGTTTTAAATATCAAACCCTCAAGCGTCGGGATAGCCAAAAATTACTCTGGTGATTTTAGCTTTTCCAACCGCTTGAAGGCGACTATAACACGGATAGATATCGGAGAGATTTTGTGCGTGCTGAAGCTCTCAATATCACCCGAAACACAGATAGAAAGTCTACTCACAGCCTCCTCAGCCAAAAAGATAAATCTAAGCAAAAATGACGAAGTAGACGCCTTTTTTAAGGCGAGCGAGTTGTCCATACACGAGGTCTTAAAGTGAGTTTGTGGGACACTTTGAGCGCTATAAATTATATGCCGTTTTGGATATCTTTCAAGCTCTCCGTGATAACCACCTTCACGCTGTTTTTTATCTCTTTGCCGATAGCGTGGCGGCTCTCGCAAACAAACAGCAGATTTAAACCGCTCATTGAGTCGGCAGCAGCGTTGCCTATGGTTTTGCCCCCAACGGTTCTTGGCTTTTATATACTGATGCTGCTCTCGCCAAACCTCTCGCCTATCGGTATATTTTTGAAAAACAATTTTGACATTCGCCTTGTTTTTAACTTCACGGGACTCGTGATAGCAAGCTGTATATATTCGTTTCCGTTTATGTTGCAGCCCCTGCAAAGCGGATTTGAGAGTTTGAACAAAAATATGCTTGAAGCCTCATATGTTAGCGGCAAAAGCGGCTTCACTACGCTCTGGCGGGTCGCTCTGCCAAACATCACCCCCTCACTTTTAACAGCGTTAGTTATCACATTTGCGCACACTATGGGCGAATTTGGCGTGGTTTTGTTAGTCGGCGGAGCGGCTGAGGGCGAAACGAGAGTAGCCTCCATCGCCATATACAACGCCTTTGAGGTATCAAACTTCGCTTTGGCGTACGTCTACAGCGGCATTATGCTGTTCATCTCTTTTGCGGTTTTGCTCGTCATTTATATATTTAACAAAAAACAGAAAACCATCAAACGTGGATTTTTCCGATGATATCTATTGATATAAACAAAAAACTCCACGGCGCAAACGGCGAGATGACTTTGAGCATCAAACTTGACTTGAGAGAAAAAGAATTTATATCACTAAACGGCAAGAGCGGCAGCGGCAAAACAACGCTTTTGAGGATTTTGGCGGGGCTTGAGAGCGCACAAGGGAAGATAGTCGTAGATGGCGAGATATGGCAAGATGAAAATCTCTTTTTGCCGCCGAGGAAAAGACGTATCGGTTTTGTTTTTCAAGATTATGCGCTGTTTGAAAATATGAACGTTGAGCAAAATCTGCTATTTGTAAACAAAGACATCAAACTCGCAAACTATCTGCTTGGAGCGACAGAGCTTGAAAGCCTTAGGAAAAGGGGCGTTGGCGAGCTTAGCGGAGGGCAAAAACAGCGTGTGAGTTTGTGCCGAGCGCTTATGAACAAACCAAAGATTCTCCTTATGGACGAGCCTCTCTCAGCGCTTGACCACGAGATAAGAGCGAAACTGCAAAACGAGATATTGACGCTGCACAAAGAGTTCGGGACGACTACTATCTTGGTCAGCCACGACCCGAGCGAGATATACAAACTCTCGCAAAGGGTTATAACGCTCCAAAACGGACAGGTGGCGAGGTTTGCCACGCCCACCGAAACGCTTTTGAAGACGAGCGGCAGCCAAAAATTCTCTTTTGACGGCGAGCTGTTGGAGATAAAAAAGATAGACGTGATATATGTGGCTATCATCGCGATAGGTCAGCAGCTTGTAGAAGTGGTGGTGGACGAGAGCGAGGCAAAAAGCTTCAGCGTGGGGCAAAAAGTGAGAGTAAGCACGAAGGCTTTTTCGCCAAATATCGCCGCTATTTGATTTATCAACAGAACTTTTGTACAATCCGTCTATGGAAATAAAACTCTCTTTGGAAACACTGCTCAAAAAAGCGAGTGCGCTTTATAATTTGGAGCTAAATATAACTATACTCACAGACTTGAGCGGCAACAGGCTTATCGGTCAGTGCAAAAAAATCTCCAAAAAAACCTACATCATACGACTGCACAAAAATCTTTTGGAGGAGTTTGGGCAGAGCTATCTGGACGATGTTTTGACGCACGAGTTCGCACACGCCGTACAGATGGAGCTTTTCAAAAACAACAAACCACATTCACGCGAATGGAAGGGCATAGTTGAGGCTTTGAGCGGCGAGAAATACGGCACACATAAGATAAACTACAACCCCGCCAAGAGCAAAACGTACAAAACCTACCTCTACAAATGCCACTGCGGCGAACACAAACTGACATCTATCAGGCACAACAGAGCCGTAAAAAAACGCATGGTTTATGTATGTAAAAAATGCGGTGGAAAATTGGCGTTTGACAAAAAGATATAAGATAATTTTAATCCGAAATAGTACTGCGTAATAATTAATCCCATTTAAGTGTTTTATGGATAATATAGAGGGAAATAAAATCTTAAGGAATACAAAATGGCGAAAAACAAGGTTATCGAACAACTCAAAAACATTCAGGCTGACGCAAACGCTCTGTTTGTCAAGATACACAACTACCACTGGAATATCAAAGGTATACAATTTCCCGGTATTCACGCTTATACTGAGGTGCTTTACGACAAGCTGGCAACCATCTACGACGATACGGCCGAGAGGATACTTCAACTTGAAGGCAAACCCGTTTTGACACTTGAGGAGATAGCAAAAACCACACGCATCAAAACCGAAAAAGGTGATAGTTTCGACGCAAAATATGTGCTTGATAACATTTATAAAGATTTCTCGTTTTTACTTGACTCTTTCAAAGAGTTATCAGCCGTAGCAGACGAGGCGAACGACAAAGCGAGCGCGGCATACGCTGACGAGCAGACAGCAGAATTTGAAAAAGAACTTTGGAAATTAAGACAAACTCTCGTTTAATATTTTGATGATTTGAGGTTGTTTTCATCGTTTTGTCTTTAAAAACAACCTCAAAAATCACTTCTCACGATTACCTTCACGCTATCAGTCTATGCTCCACGACATAAAGCCCTTATTTGTAACGTGCCATTTTATGGCAACAGCGGCACTCTCGTTAAAGTCGTTAAAACATTCGTATTCAAACTCGTGCTCTTGCGGGGAAGTCCTCTCTTTCAGCCACTCGCCGTCTTCATAACGATATCCGCACTCCTCTTTTGTAAACACACCACTATCCGTCAAAAGCTTCTCGTACGCCGCCGCTTCGGCTTCAAGCACTTTGGCATTGGCTCCATTTTGCTCACTCCCAACGTCATAAGTTCTGACAAAATTTTCTTTATACTCGTCATAAAAACCGATCAAATCATAACCAAGCAGAGTGTTCAAACTCTCATCGCTCAAATCCAAAACGTTATCGCTCGCACTGCCAAGATGAACAGCGACTGTGCCGGCTTCTTCATGAGTGGAAAATTCTATATCCAAAAACATAATATTTTTCTCATAAGAGTTCAAAAAATCAGGCGCTTTTATAAGAGGTTTGTACCCGAAACTGCCTGTGGCGTTTACGGCAAAGGATACGTTGAGCGCTTCGCTTGCGGACATCATATACACTGTGTCCCGTTTAAACTCTATGGCACACAAAGTGCTGTTAAAATTGGGAAATATTTCCGTTAGCGATGAGGGGAGATATCCACACTGGACAGCGGCTGTATTTTCAACTTTTGGCGCAGCAACGCTCACATTTGCCGTACTGCTTGCACAGCCTGCCAAAAAACTCAAAGCCAAAACAGCCGTCAGTGTAAATATACCTTTCATAAAAAACCTCACAAAAATTTCATATCATTATATTTTTGTTATAATATTATAAAAAGTTTGCTTAAATTTACTTTTAATATAGAATAGGTAATGAATATTAATTTATAACATTTTGATATCACAATCTCACTATCGTAGCGCCCGCCCCTCCTTTGTTTGCTGGAGCATCAAAAAACTCTTTCACACTTGGGTGGGTTTTGAGGAAATTTTTCACAGCGTACGCCAGTTTGCCCGTGCCGACCCCGTGATATATCTGCACCTCATCAAATCCGTTCAACAGTGCGTCCGATAAAAACTTGTCGGTTTTTTCTATCGCTTCGTCCGCCCTGAGTCCGTGCAGGTCAAGCATCACGCCGCCGCTCACCTCTCGTTGCAAGGTTATGACGCTTTTTTGGGCGGGGGATTTTGGCTGCGAGTGTGACAACTTTTTAAGAGCTATTTTTGGCAAATACATCGTTATACCGTCCACCTCAACCGACACAGACTCTTTTTTCACGGCCTTAACGACACCTTTGAGGCTGCCGTATTTCACTCTGTCATTTACCGCAAAGTCCTCCTCTATCTCGGGTTTTGGGAGGGTTATCTCGGATTTGGCTTTGTTGGCTTTGTTTAAAATCTTGTGTATATTTTCACTGCCACGCTCCCTCGCCGCCTCTTTCGCCAAAGAGATAGCTTTTTGGTATTCGCTCTCAAGCTTGGAAACAGCAGCCGCAAACTGCTCATTTTTCTCCTCTTTTTGCGCTTGGAGCGAGGCTGTGAGCTTGTCTATCGTCTGCTCTTTTGCCTCAAGAGCTTTGAGTTTACCTCTGCCTTTTAGCTCCAAATCTATGTTTTTTTGTATCAAATCATTGAGCTTCTCTTTATCTTCGCCGTACAACGAACGTGCCTTCTCTACGATGTTTTGGGCTATGCCGTATCTCGCCGCCGTTTCAAAAGCGTAACTCTTGCCGATAGTACCCTCAAGAAAAGCAAATGTCGGTTTTTGCGCCTTCTCATCATAAATAGCCGCCAAAAGCTCCACCTGCTCATCAGAAGCGAGCATCGCCGCGAGCCTTTTGTGGTGCGTCGTGATGACTATTTTTATCTCTCTTTTGATAAGCTCTTTTAGTATCGCACAAAAAAGATTTGCCGCCTCGTCAGCGTCAGTGCCGAGCTCTATCTCATCAACCCCGACAAGTGCGCTTTTGCTCGTAAAAAGTTTGCCAAACTCCACCATACGACCGGCAAATGTAGATATGTCGTTTTTCACGTTTTGCGGGTCTTCTATGATGGCTTTGAGGCTCTTAAAACTGCCGATATGCGAGTGCGTAGCGTTTATCTTCATAGGCAGCAGATACTTTGCCAAAAACGCCGCACTCAGCACAGACTTTAAAAGCATAGTCTTGCCGCCCGCGTTCACGCCCGTAACAAGCAAGATACTCTTTTTAAAATTTAAACTTATGGGCTTGGCTTCCCTTAGTGCGTGGTGCGAAAAATCCTTCAAAACAATGCCCGTATCACGGCTTGGAAGGACAAACTCCATATCCAGACTTTTGGCGAAAAGTATGCGTGAGAGGTAGTTGTCAAACCTGTCAAACTCTTTGTTGATAAACTTCAAAAAAAGCCTCTGTTTCGCAAACTCGCCGCTTATTTTTTTGGAGTATTCGTATGTCAGCTCCTCTTTTTTGGCTACAAGCTCGCTCTCCTGCTTTTTGAGCTCATCAAGCGAGTTGGGCACAACGTAAAAATACCCTCCCGCACTCCTGCCGGCTATCCAACCCTTCAAAACGCTGTTGTAGCCGCCCCGCAAGAGCAAAGCTTCGTGCGAATTGATAAAATGCGCCTGCATATCCACGAGAAATTCTTGCAGTCTTGACGAGGTCAAAAGTGCCCGCAGATGAGAGTTTATATTTTCTTTTACGCCCTTTAAAGCGGCATTTAGCGCACCAAACCGCTCGTCTATCTCATCTTTTAAGCCGCCATCTTTATCAAACCACGCCTCTATCTGTAAAATCTCCGAAGGTATGGTTATATTTGATATCCACTCAGCCGCGACACCTTCAAACTTTTGCCTTTTCAGGTACAAAAAGTAGCGTATTATCTTGACAAATTCCCATATCTGTCTGATGTGCAAAACGCCCTGTTTTGAGAGGTGGACAAGCTCCGTGTCCAGATTTTCAATATGCAGCGGCGAAGAGAGGTCATACTTTTGAAGCTCTTGTATAAAACGAAAATGCAAAAGCGTATCGCCCTCCATAAAGAGCGGTTTTTCACGTGCGAGAATGGCGTTGTAGCGGGATATATACTCCTCTAAGTCAAGTTGAGATATGAGCTTTTGCACTACTTTAGCCCGCACTCTTCTATTGAAACGATAACGCCTTGCAGCTCTTGGATATGCTCTTTGCCGTTAAAAACCTTCGTGCCGCCCGTGAAGTTGAACCTATCTTGCGTTACCTCGTGCTCTTTGCAAATAAGCGTTTTGCCTTGAAGAAACGCACTCAAAAGCTCTCTGTTTTTCTCACTTTGATTTTCTTGCATCACTTCATAAGCCACGACAAACGCTATCAAAAGCACGCTCAAAAGTAAAATCAGCCATCTGCCGATTTTGCTAAATCGCTCACTTCTTGCATAAAAAAAGCTCATCAGCGCCAAAAGCAGTATAGAGGCGGCGAGTATGCGAAGCAGCAGTAACATTTAAAAAGTCCCTCTGAGCTGATACGTTATATCGCCCGCGCCAAACCCGATGACAAGTCCGCTATCCAGCGTCTTGATGAGTTTGTCGTCTTTAAAGAGCAAGATGGCCTGCTCCCTGCGCTCAACTCTATCGGCAAACAGTGGACGGTAGGCTTTGAACTCGCCCGCAAAATCTATCTCCCGCCTCGCCTCGCCAGCCGCATATACGGGCAGTATGACAAGCTCGTCTACACCTTTGAAACACTCCGCAAAAGCTTTTAGGTTGTCCACCGTGCGTGAATATTTATGGGGCTGCCAGATAGCCGTTATCTTTTCAAGCTCGGCACTTTTTGCGTAGATAGAGGCGGATTTTATAGTCGCTTTTATCTCTGTCGGGTGGTGTGCGTAGTCGTCTATGAGCGTGAAATCATCGCTTGAGCGCAAAATGTCAAATCTCTTTTTGATACCGCGAAAGCCTTTTATCTTCTCTCTGATACTCTCAAGCGGCAGTTCGTTCATCGCCGCTAAAATAGCCAAAGAAGCGTCAAGTGCGATGTGAAAGCCCACACCCCAAACCTCAAAACTTCCCAAATCCTTAAGCGTGAAAACAGTGAACGGCTCGCCATCTTTAACTATATATCTGATGTCCGTGATATCTTTCGTCGGATAGAGCCTTATCGCCTCAAGCTTCGTCAAAGTCTTGAGAAAATCATCTTCAGCGTTTATCACTCGGATTTTCGCACTTATCAAAAAGTTCGTGTACGCACCGTAAAAGCGGTTGAGGTCGTAACCGTAAGGCTCCCTATGTTCAGGCTCGGCGTTTGTAACGACGGCGATGTAAGGGATGGAGTTCAAAAAACTCTCATCGCTCTCATCAGCCTCAAATATGATATTTTCGCTCTCTTTTAAGCGCATATTTGAACCAAACTGCTTGCTCTCAGCCCCGATGATAGCCGAACCCTCCACGATAGACGCAAGTATCGCTGTCGTGGTACTTTTGCCGTGTGCGCCGCATACCGAAAAAACACGCTTCTTGCTCAATATAAACGGCAGCGCATCTTTGCGGGACAACACTCTGATACCAAGCTCTTTGGCTTTTATCATCTCCACATTGTCCTCTTTTATCACAGCCGAATAGACCACAAAGTCCTGCGTATCAAGCGCATTTGCGTTGTGCGGTATGGTTACTGTTATCCCCTCGCTCTCAAGGGATTTTGTTATTTTTGTCTCTTTGATGTCAGAGCCCGAAACAGCGTAACCCCTCTGTTTCAAAAATCTCGCCAATGCAGAAAGCCCGATGCCGCCTATGCCTATAAAATGTATCTTTTCCATTATTTGCCTTGTATAAAATCCGCTATTCGTAAAAGTGCCTCTTTTGTGTCGCTCTCGTCCAAGACAAGGGCTATTCGCACATACCCTTTGCCGCCCGAGCCGCGTCCGAGGTAACTTCCCGGAAGCGTTTTGACGCTTTTGCGCTCATAAAGCTCTTTTGCAAACCGCTCATCATCGTCCACTTTGAGCCAAATGTAAAATGTAGCCTCAGGCACTCCAACGCCCAAAATCTCTTGCGCCAAATTAAAGTTTTTGAGATACTTGAGCCTTGTTTTTTCCACATGCACATCATCTCCCCACGCCTCTGCCGCCGCCAACTGCTCAGGCACGCCAGCGGTGCAGCCGGCGTAAGTTCTGTATTTGGCGTATCCCTTCAAAAGCTCTTCATCGCCCGCCACAAAACCGGAACGCAGGGAAGGAGCGCACGAGCGTTTTGATATGGAGTTTAAGACAAGTATGTTTTTAAAACTCCCATTTCCTGCCACCTTAGCGGCTTCCAATAACGACGGCGGCGGCGCTTTGGAGTATATCTCGCTGTAACACTCATCGTTTATCAAGATGAAGTTATGTTCAAGGCTCAAGTCCACCCACTCTTTCAACTCACTCAAACTCATCACGGACGAGGTAGGATTTGATGGGGAGTTGAGTATGACAAGGTCGCATTTTTGCAAGATATCTTCATCAATCTTTGGCTTGAAGCCATTTTCTTGCGCCAACTCCAAATGAACGCTTTTCGCCCTTGAAGCCACTGCCGCCCCTTCGTAAATCTGATAAAAAGGGTTTGGATAAGCGACAGTAGGGTCTGTTTTGTCAAAAAGCAAAAACTGCGGCAAGTTGAAAAGTGCCTCTCTTGTTCCAAGCGTACTTACAAGCTCGCTCCCTTTCAAATCCACGCCAAAACGCCTTTTCACAAAACCCCTCTGTGCGGCTGTGAGTGTCTGCTCACCGGCTGTTTTTGGGTATTTGTTCAAAAGATGTGCGTTTTTTTTAAAACTCTCTTGTATAAATGACGGCGTTTCAAACTGCGGCTCACCTATAGTAAGAAGTAACTCTTTGAAGTCCGCATTTGGCTTGACGCTGCCGAGCAAAGTATTTAATTTCTCAAACGGATATGGTTGAAAATTCATCGCTGCCTTCTAAATAAAAATTGTTAGATTTTACCAAAGAATGGATAAATAAGCTATTAGTTATAGACGCCAAAAAGCCTTTTACATATCTATTTAAAAATTTTAAAATCTCCTACAAAATAAAACTCATATTTATTAGCTATCTATCGAGGAAATTTATAATTATTTATGGTAGAATTTCAAAACCTAAATGCTATGTTGATTGGAGTTATTATGTTGCAAATAAGAATATTTCTATCTATCTTGGTGATTTTATCCTGTACCGTTTTCGTGAACGCACAGCGAATAGGCAGCGCCACTACGGGTTCTGAAATATGCTTTGGCTGTCATAAAGATCAAGCCAAAGATTGGAACAGTACATGGCACTCACGCTCACACGTAGACAGCAACCCTCTTTACAAAGCAGTTGTAAACTATATAAGTAGGGTTAATTATCAGCCAAGTGAAAGCATATTGGTCGAGTGCGCGCAGTGTCATAATCCAAAAATGACTATCAAAGAGATAGCCGACAAAAACTCTTTTACGCTTGCCAAAGCTTTAGATATAGAAACAACGCAGACAAAGAGAGTTGAGGGTTCAGTCAAAGACAAAGCCATCAAAGACGGCATCAGCTGCAATATCTGTCATAACGTCGCCAAAGTCCACGAAAGCTCAAGCCTTAGCATGAGGGGCTTTAGAGCAGTCGAGTGGGGTCCGGCAGATACGATATACGGTCCTTTTGAGGACGACGGCAGAGCGGGCATACACAAGTCTGTCCAAAAAGAACACTTCACAGATCCAAATAAACTTTGTATGGTATGTCACTTTGGCGGAGAGAAGAACGGTACTGAAATTTATACAACCGGCAGCGAATACATAAAAAGCGGCGACCAGACCAAGTGCGTGGATTGTCATATGAGTACGAAAAGAGAAGGCGTCATCATGCCCGAGATAACAAGAGCGGGCATAGTCCCAAAAGTAAGAAATATTCGTTCTCACCTCTTTGAAGGGGCTAGAAATAGCGACATCATGAAAGAGACACTTGAGCTTAAAGCCGTAAGTAACGGCAAAACTCTAACGGTAGAACTCAAAAATATAACTCCGCACAAAGCTCCAACCGGCTTTGGAGGCAGAAGCATGGATGTAAAGATAGACTTTAAAAACGGCAACTCTGTCCTAAGCACCAAACTTTATGTCTTAGAGGCTATATATCTGGACAAAAGAGGCAAAGAGACCGTGCCTCATCTAGCCCAATCTATAAAAAGCGACAATAGACTGGACGCAAACGAAATAAGAAAACTTAACATAGAAAAACCTGACGGAGCTACTGCGGCTACGATTACTGTAACATACAGACTTGCGAGCGAGCGCATACTAAAGATCATCAACTTTAGCGACCCTATTTTTGATAAAATATATCCTGTTACAATGCTAAACGTAGATTTATAAGACCTTTAAGGCAGGCGGGGGCAGATCAACCTCCGCCTTATATGCCACAACCTGCCTTTTATGCTTTCTGACACGCTTTTTTATGCCAATCTCAGCCCTTTACAAAACACAAACAAACACAGATGTTTCACTTTGCTCAACATGATATAAAGGGGTAGATTATAAATATAAAAATGATTTGTATGATTTGAAGTAGTGGCGCGACGGACGGGACTTGAACCCGCGACCCCCTGCGTGACAGGCAGGTATTCTAACCAGCTGAACTACCGCC
>JAITNC010000083.1 GCA_031290675.1 Campylobacteraceae bacterium
CGTCATTGCGAGTTTGCGTCAGCAAACGTGGCCAATCCATACGTTCTGAACTCCCATTGTCATGACATCAGCGAAGCCGAAGTATCTGTGTTTATTTGTATTTTTTTATGCAAAGAAGAAAAGCTGAGATTGTTACGTCGCTTCGTTCCTTACAATGACACAAAAGAACGAGCTAAAAATTGTAAAAGATAAAAATGTTATAGTAAATTGATGTTCTATCTACTTGGCGAAGCTTTTGCCTCAACTGTATCCGGGTAAGAGCTTTTCAAAAGTTTATAAAACTGATTTGCGCTTGCTGTGTCTTTGATTTTGTCAAAAGATATAGCTGTGTGATATAAAAGTTTTGGTGTATAAGCTGCTTTATCATAAAGTTCGGCACTTTTTTTGTATTGGACTATAGCCTCATTCCAATTTTCGTTAAAATAAGCTATCTCTCCAAGCACAAAACTGCTTCTTGCAGGTCTGTGATTTCTGAGTGATAACTCTTGAAAGTAAGGTTTTGATTTGTTGTAATCCTTCGCTTCAAAGAGTCGCTCGCCTTCCTTTAGTAGATTGTCTGCACTTATGGATTTAAATGCACTATTGCCTGTAGCAGTGCTCTGCTGTGCGGAAGTTTTTTTACCTTCTATGTCAGCTACTCTTTTTTCCAAAGAGAGATAATTTGAGTTTGTCTTGTCTATCATAGCCGTAACTTCTTGAAGCACTTTCTTGACATTTTCTTGATTTGCTATCTCTAATTCTCGGCTTTCTTGAACATAGTCTTGTAGATTTTTCAAATCGCTTTTTAGCTGCTCTATAGATAAATTGTTTTCAGAAGACTGAAGAGCTCTGTTTATTTGGGCTATTTTTGAAGTTACACTGTCAAGTACGGACGTTGCGCCCTCTTGCTGTTCTATAAGCCTTCCAACTTGGTTTTTGAGATTTCCAACATCTTTTGTTACATCTTGAAGTTTATTGTTTGTGTTTAAGAGCTGTTTTTCGCTCTCCGTCAAACCATAGGGAATATTCGTATCAAGCCTTCCAGCATCAAATGCGGAAGGCTCTACCGAAAATAGATAAGATATCATCAATGAAGTCAGTAGAAAATATCTTGTCATAATGTTTTACTGAATCAATAATTTAAAGTCTGCTCTTCTGTTTTGACCCCAGCACTCTTTAGAAGCTTGAGTACAAGCAGGATTGCTCTCGCCATAACTTACAATAGTAACTCTATCAGCTTTAACACCTTGTGCTATAAGCGCGTCTTTAACAGCTTTTGCTCTTTTGAGACCAAGTGCGAAGTTATACTCATCTGTACCCCACTCGTCGCAATTTCCTTCAACTTTTACGTTTAGGTTAGCGGCTTCTACGAGGTTAAATAATTTAGCATTGTCACTAATAGCGCTTTGTGAACTTGCACTGATATCAAACTGGTCAAAATCAAAATAGATGCTTTTAGCGTTTCGCTCAAGTCTTTCAATCAGACTGGAACTTAACTCATTTGTATCACCTGAAGTAACAGTTGATGTTCCTGTTGCGCTTGACGCTTTGCTGTCAGCATCTTGAGTTCCGACATCTACCGTAGCTTTGTCAGAACAACCACTTAGTAAAAACAGTGCGGCAATCGCGCCGAAAAGTAATTTTTTACTCATAAATTTTCCCACCTTTATAAAAAATATTAGTCCCTTAATTCTACCACAGTTTTTTAAATTTTTCACCATAATTTTTTAATTTTTTACCAATCTAAAGATTGAATTTTGCCTACATTTATAGGAAAGTGAAAACTTTTGTTAGTACCCAGACGTATGATGCCCAAAGCACTCTCTCTAGCATACTCTTTGATGAACATCACGCTTCCGCCGTCATGTGAGAAACGGGGGAACATATTTTTACCTGTCGCCGTAAGTTGTCTTATATAGTCTGTCTGCGTTGAAATAAGATACAGGTTAAACGTTGACTCGCCAAATTCACTCGCTTTATCGCGTCCGGAGTATACTATATAGTGTTTATGGGCTGAGGCTGAATTGTTATTTCGTCCTACATAAACCATCTGCTCAACGAGATCGCTTCCTATCTTTGTCGAGAATATATTTGGATATCCAAGTCTATCAGACACGAAAACAACTCTTGAATCATTGTCAACAAAACTTCCACTTACATCTACGCCGCGGTAATTTGTGATTTTGTTAAGCTGTCTTGTAGCTAGGTCATACATATATATGTCAGGCTGATCGTTCGGGGACATGGTAAGAAGCAGTTTGCTTCCGTCGCTGCTTACGTCAGAGACCACAAGCATGCCGTTTCCGCTTATAAGCTCTTCTCTTTGACCGCTCATAAGAGAGACTTTGTATACGACAGGTTTTTTATTATTGATATTGGTATAGTAAAAGTTGTTTTGACCTTTGTCTGCCCACTTTGGAAATATATTTAGCCCGCCTTTTACGATAGTCTGTTGAAAAGTCAAAGTGTAATCAGCTATCACTATCTCGCTTTGGTTTGGTCCGACACTTCTAGCAAAAATGATATATTTATCCATCCAGTCAACAGGCTCTTGTTTGGTATCTTTTACGACATTCATCACAACAGAGTGTGACATAAACGGATAGTGGCTGGCTTTTGATATCTTGAAACTTCTTTGGCTCAACAAGGCGCCGCTTTTTGCGTTAAATAGCTTTGTCGTAGCCACGATAGAGTCGTCCATCTGCTCTGCTATCTGGTATCTGAGCACCAAGTCGCTTTTGGCGTCTATGCCGTATCCGGCGCGTCCGCTGTCATCAAGCCCTGATATGCCATAAACTTCATTTACATCATAATATGTGGTTATTTTCAAATCGGCAATAAGAAGCTTAAAAAGGTTGTTTCTCAGTTTGCTGCTTACTCCGGAATCACTTGCGTCCTGTACTTGTATAACAGGCAATCTATCAGGACGCTTGACTATCTCAACCGTAGCGTCTGGTGCGGCGAAAAGATGCATAGCGCAAACTAAAACAAAAAGAAGTATTTTTTTCATGACATCACTCCATTAAATCTTTAAAGATTGTATTCATTGTGAACTTTCCATTGCCTTCATACGGCGGGAAAATCTCGTTTTTCATATCGTCCAAAAAGCTTTTAAGCTTTGAATTAAAATCGCCATTATATGATAATTTTGCTATATAATAGCTAAAATGTCCCATATTGTCTATCTCTATCGTCACCTCAGCTTCCATGCCGGAAGTGGTGAAAACTGTGTTTTGCCAGCTATCATAAAGCATATCTTGGATTTTGCCTATAAACGGGTCGTATACACCCGAACTTGAGCTTGTTACCTCAAGAGTGCTTTGTTGTTTGAAGTTAAGCTTATCAACTAGCTTGCTCGCATTGTCCTGTTTTGGAGTGCTTTTGCCATCAAGTCTGCTTGGAGTTGAGGCTTTCGCTCCTGTTTCTGTAAGTTTTGTAGTGTTGACGTTTTTGAAAAGGTCTTGGATGCCTGCGGTCTGCGTTTTGACAGCCGCCTTTGCGCCATCGGACTTCGGCGTAGTGGTAACAGTCACGCGCTCAACGACTTTTGGCTCTTCTTTTGGCCTCTCAACTATCATAATGTCTAAAAAGTTTTCTTTGCTTGTAAAGCGTTGTATAAAGACATCCGATTTGCCTATAGTATAAGCGAGACTTACAAAAACTAAGGCATATAAAAAAATGGATATGTAAAATCCTGTAAAATAGTACTTCCTTTCTGCAAATATCTGCGACATTAGCCACCCGTTTCCAGCGCTACTTTAAGAAAACCAGCGTTTTTTATGGATTTCATAACATACATAACATCACTATATAAAAGGTCTTTATCTGCTTTGATATATACAGTCGTCTCTTTGCTGTGTTTGCTCGCTATGAGAATCATATTGTCGGGGAAATTTTTCAGGGCGAACTTATCTTTTCCGATAAATACATTTTTGTTTTTATCTATGCGTATTTCAAGTGGTGGAATTTTATTTACAGTCGCTGTTTTTGAACCGTCTGGCAGAGTTATCGTCTCCTCAAAAACGAGCGTTGGCGTTGTGACCATCAAGATAGCCAGCAAAACCAACATGATATCAACAAGCGGGGTTATGTTGAGTTCGGGTTTCTCGTCCCAATCAATTGCCATTTGCGCTCTCGTTTGGTTTGCTGCTCTCGGAAAGTATCAAGTCTATTTGGCGTTGTATATAAGCTATGACATCATACCCTTTGCGCTTTAAGATGATATGAAAAGTGTATGCCGGAATAGCTACAAATATACCGCCCGCTGTCGCTACAAGTGCTTCGCTGATAGCAGGAGCTATGATACCCAAAGAGGCGTTGGAGCTTTGTCCGAGTTTGCCAAATGTTTCAAGTATGGACACTACCGTACCAAAAAGTCCTATAAAAGGAGATGTTGAGGCTATGATAGAGAGCCACGACAAACCTACGGTTACATTTTTCTCCGCTACATTTTTGCAAACGCCTAAAAATGAGCTTGAGAAATTTTTTGAAAGACATTTGCTCAAAATAGAGTTGCTTTTTGGCTGTTTTGAACCCAAAAGCATCTTTTCAAGCGAATCTAATTCTCTCTTTTTCCATTCGGAGAGATACAGAGCTCTTCCTATAAAAATAGTAAAAGTAAGTATAAAATAAAACGACAGCCACCCGAGTACGAACCAAGTTACCGGGTGGGCGTTTGAAAGGTAAGTTAAAAATGAGCCGTTCATAAGTTAATATATCTTTTTTGACATAGAGTCAACTTTGGCGATGGCAAGGTTTGAGTCGCTCATATTTTGGATAAGGGTTCTGGCTTTTTCCAATGATATGGCTATCTCGCTTTCGCTGTTGCCGCCTATGACTACTGCTCCGTCAGCCAAAACTGTTATCTTGGTTTCCTCGACTTTTACAAATCCCCAGTTTATCGCTATTGACTCTTTTTTGTCGTCTTCAAGCTCTATGTCTATCACTCCGACTTTTAGTGAAGTGAGCAGAGAAGCGTGGCTTGGAAGTACTCCAAACTCGCCTTCGCTTCCCGGAAATGTGACTGATTTCGCTACGCCCGAGAAGATAAGCCCCTCAGGAGTAACGATTTCTAATTTTATTGTATTCATAACAAACCCTTTTTTTAGGCTTGAGCTTTTAGTTTTTCAGCTTTAGCTACAGCCTCTTCAATATTTCCTACCATATAAAAAGCGTTTTCCGGCAAGTCATCATATTTGCCGTCAATAATGCCTTTAAAACCTGCAATAGACTCTTCTAGGGTTACATATTTTCCACTGCTTCCCGTAAATACTTCAGCTACGAAAAATGGCTGAGATAAAAATCTCTCTATTTTTCTTGCTCTGTCAACGATGAGTTTATCCTCTTCGCTAAGCTCGTCCATACCCAAAATAGCGATGATATCCTGCAAGTCTTTATACTTTTGCAGTGTTACCTGAACGGCACGCGCAACTTTGTAATGCTCCTCGCCCAATATCTGCGGGTCAAGCACACGTGAAGTAGAGTCAAGCGGGTCAACAGCAGGGTATATACCTTTTTCAGCGATACTTCTGCTCAAAACCGTCTTAGCGTCCAAGTGTGAGAAAACCGTAGCCGGAGCAGGGTCAGTCAAGTCGTCCGCAGGAACGTATATCGCCTGAACAGACGTGATAGAGCCTTTTTTGGTTGATGTTATTCTCTCTTGAAATCTTCCCATTTCGCTCGCCAATGTCGGTTGATAACCAACGGCTGAAGGGATACGTCCAAGAAGAGCTGACATCTCTGAACCTGACTGTGAAAATCTAAAGATGTTGTCTATAAACATAAGCACATCAAGTCCCATCTCATCTCTAAAATACTCAGCTATCGTCAGACCTGTTAGGGCGACTCTGTTTCTAGCTCCGGGTGGTTCGTTCATCTGGCCATAGCAGAGGGCGACTTTGTCCAAAACGTTGGACTCTTTCATCTCGTGGTAAAGGTCATTTCCCTCTCTCGTTCTCTCGCCAACGCCCGCAAATACGGAGTAACCGCTGTGTTTGAAAGCGACATTGTGGATAAGCTCCATAATGATGACGGTTTTACCAACGCCCGCACCGCCAAATAGTCCTACTTTACCGCCCTTTGAGTAAGGGGCTAAAAGGTCTACTACTTTGATGCCTGTTTCAAAAACTTCGGATTTTGTGCTCTGCTCCTCAAATGGAGGAGGGTCGCGGTGGATAGACCATTTTGTATCGGCTTCTACTTCTGCTCCGCCGTCTACAACATCGCCTATGACATTTAGGATTCTTCCTAAAACTTTTTCACCTACGGGAACTTTGATAGGGCTTCCTGTCGGCACTGCTTCTACGCCTCTTGTGAGTCCTTCGGTCATATCCATAGCGATGGTTCTTACTCTTCCGTCGCCAAGATGTGCGGCTACTTCAAGCACAAGTTTTGCCGCTTTCCCTTCAATGTTATAATTTACTACGATTGCCTCGTTGATTTTAGGTAATGCGCCTTTGAAATCAACATCGACTACCGGACCTAAAATCTGGCTAACAACTCCACTCATAAATATTTCTCCTTATCTTACTTATTTACTATTATTTCATAGATTCCATACCGCTTATTATCTCTATAAGTTCGGTAGTTATGGACTCTTGTCTTGCTTTGTTATAAGCTATCGTCAAATGATGAACCCTATCTCTCGCATTGTTTGTAGCGTTTTCCATAGCCTGCATTCTTGCGCTGTGTTCAGCCGCTAGAGAGTCTATCAACGCATAGTACATATTGTACTCAAGATATTTTTTCATCAACTCTTCAACTATCTGCTTTTCACTCTCTGCCTCTATCTCCAAAAGCGATTTTGACTCGCTGTGTGTCTGTACCTGCTCGCTAGAGGGTGCTTCAATAGGAAGCACATCTACTATCTTGAGCTGCTGAGATATCATATTTAGATATCCGTTGTGAACCAAAATAATCTTATCAGTTAGATTTTCCATAAAATCTTTAACAGCGTCGCTTATAATCTCTTTTGATTTCTCGTAATTAGGCGATGATGAAACGCCGACATATCTCTTCAAAAGCTCCGTATCTTTAAATGTAAAATAGTCTATACCTTTGCGTCCTACGGCACGAAGTCTGACTTTCACATTTGTGTTTTTAAACTCCTCCATCAAACGTTTTACCGATTTGATGGTTTGGATATTGAAGCCGCCGCAAAGCCCTTTGTCGGCTGTTATGAAAATAATATCCACGATTTTAGGCGTGTCGTTAAGCTTGAAAAACTTGCTATCAACATCGCCGGCTTTGTATTGGCTAAGCTTATAAGATATCTCGGAGAGCATTTCGTTGATTTTATTCGCATATACTCTTGACTGCCTCGCAACCTCTTCGGCTTTGCGCAATTTCGCAGTAGATACGAGTTTCATAGCACGCGTTGTTTTTTGCGTGTTCTGAACGCTTTTTATCTTTCTTTTTATCTCTTTGAGATTTGACATACTCTATCCTTTAACTGCAAAGGTAGTTTTAAAGTCGTTTAGTGCTTTTTTCAAACTGTCTTCAATATCTTTATCAAGCAGTTTTTTAGTTCTTATCTGCTCAAAAATCTCAGGATATTTAGCCTCTATAAACGGATAAAGCTCACTTTCAAATTTGCCGATGTCGCCAACCGATACATCATCTAAAAATCCTCTCGTGCCCGAATAAACGATAACGACTTGCCTCTCAACTGAAAGCGGGGAGTAAGGAGGTTGTTTCAACAACTCAACCATTCTTTGTCCGCGCTCAAGCTGTTTTCTGCTCGCTTCGTCCAAATCGCTCGCAAACTGAGCGAATGCTTGAAGCTCTCTGTATTGAGCCAAATCAAGTCTTAGTGTACCTGAAACCTGTTTTGTAGCTTTTATCTGCGCTGCGCCGCCAACACGGGAAACTGACAGACCGACGTTGATAGCAGGGCGTATGCCTGAGTTGAACAAGTCTGTTTCAAGAAATATCTGTCCGTCTGTGATAGATATAACGTTTGTAGGGATATATGCGGATACATCACCTGCTTGCGTTTCTATGATAGGAAGAGCTGTCAGCGAGCCAGCTCCAAGTTCGTCATTTAGCTTGGAAGCTCTCTCCAAAAGTCTTGAGTGTAGATAAAATACATCGCCCGGATACGCTTCACGTCCCGGAGGTCTTCTCAAGATAAGTGACATTTCGCGGTAAGCGATAGCGTGTTTTGTCAAATCATCATATATGATAAGTGCGTGTCTTGAGTTATCTCTGAAGTATTCGCCCATAGTAACGCCCGTATACGGAGCGAGGTATTGGAGTGCGGCTGAGTCGCTCGCACCTGCGTTTACGATGATGGTATAATCCATAGCGCCGTGCTCTTCAAGTCTTTTGACGACTTGCGCTACGGTTGATTGTTTTTGACCTATAGCTACATAGATACAGACAACATTTTGACCTTTTTGGTTGATGATAGTATCAACCGCAACTGTGGTTTTACCTGTCTGTCTGTCGCCGATGATAAGCTCTCTTTGACCGCGTCCTATCGGAACAAGAGCGTCAATAGCCTTAAGTCCTGTCTGAAGCGGCTCGTGAACGGATTTTCTTGCCATAATGCCCGGAGCTTTCTCCTCAACAAATCGGTGTTCTTTCGCCTCAATAGGCCCTTTGGCGTCTATCGGGTCGCCAAGTGAGTTCACAACACGTCCGATGATAGAATCTCCAACTGGAACTTGAAGCAAACGACCCAATCTTTTGACTGAAGAACCCTCATAAATGCCGTCGCTTTTTCCAAGAACAACGATACCAACGCTTGACTCTTCAAGGTTAAGAGTTAAGCCTCTTTCGCCGTTTTCAAACTCAACCATTTCGCCCGCCATAACATTGTTCAAACCATAAACATTTGCTACGCCGTCGGCTACCGCGATAACCTTACCCGTTTCCTCAACATTTACGCTGAGATTGAAGTTTTCTATTCTCTCTTTAATGATAGAGCTGATTTCATCAGCCTTAACTTTAGTTGCCACTTGTGCTGCTCCTTTAATTTATTATATTGCTTTTAATATATGTTCAGTCATTTGAGCTTTGAGTCTATCAAGCGAAAAGCTTGTTTCAACTCCAAGTTCGTCAATCTGTATCTTGATGCCGGAATAATCTGACTTTTGCGCTTCAAAGTTAATCTCTGCGTCAAATTTTTTGCTAAAACTCTTTTGCAAACTGTCTACCTGCTCTTTGCTGACATCAAGGTTGCCGTAAATCTTACCGTCAAATCGGTTGTTTTTAAGTGATATTTGAAATTCAAGTTCTTGATGAATATCTCGCAGAAACAACAATCTCTTGTTTTCACTTAACAGATTTATGAAATTTACCAATTTTTTGTCAGGGTTTTTCAGTAGTGATAAAACAAACTCTTTTTTATCGTTTTTGCTGACATCAGGAGATGAGATAATAGTTTTAAATCTAGCGGATATAAAAGCTTGATTTATCTCTCTTAGAGCTTCCGCCACGCCCTTCAACTCTTTGGCATCAAAGGCTTCCAATAGAGCTTTTACATATCTTTTTGCGACTGCTTTACTCATTATGCCACCTTCTTCAAAATAATATTGATAAATTTATCACGGTCAATATTGATAGAGTTTTCACTGAACAAGTCGTCAAGTACCTCGCTCACAACTTCTCTTACCATTTTTCTGCGCTCTATATTCATCTGGTCTTTGTAGGATTTTTCAAGACCTTCGAGCTCGCCGTCCAAATCTGCAGCGATTTTCGCCGAAAGAAGTCTTCCCTCTTTTTCGGAGGTAACGATAAAGGATTTGGCGTTCGCTTTGCTCTCCTCAAGCTTCTCAAGAGCTACTACTTTTCTGTTTTTTGACTCTTTGAGTTTTTCTTGGATAGCGTTTAGCTTGTCGGCGATAGTGTTTTTTCTGTTTTTGAAGAAGTTTTGTATTTTAAATTTATTGACAAGGATATAATACAAAAGTCCTGCGAAAAGCAAAAAGTTGATAGTGCGTTTGAGCATTTCCGGTTCGGCTTCAGAGCTTGACGCAAAAGCCAATATAGGAATTATCAAAAGGGTGATATATCTTAACATCTTATCTCCTATATCTTGCTAAGTTTGGCTTTGATAGCCTCTTTGTAAAGAGGCATCTGACTGTTTAGAGCATTTTTAAGCTCAACTTTTTCCGCTTCAAGGCTTTTGAGGAACTCGTTATATTCAAATTCTAACTTGCCTCTTCTGTCTTTTAGTTTTTTTTCGCTCTCAGCTTTCGCTTTTGCGAGAAGTTCAAGACGCTCTTTTGAAGCTCTGCTTTTAGCCTCAAGCATTATCTTGTTTGCCTCTTCGTAATAAACGCCTGCGTCATCGGAGTTTTTTGTAGCGCCTTCCAAATCTTTTTTGATGAGACTGTTTCTGTTGTCCATAAAGCCAAGCAGTGGTTTATAGAGGATTTTGTTGAGTATGACAAGCAATAACAGAAAGATTATCGCTGTTGCGACCAACAATGTAAGATGCATCTCCAGCATTTAGGTATTCTCCTTAAAATATTTTTATCTTTGATATCGTGAAAACATATTGAAATAAAAGCTAAAATTCTATCATTTAAAACAAAAACTATCATTAAAAATTAAATATAAATTACCTCAGCTCTATTATTCGCTCCAAGAAGCCCTCTATCTCTTGGTTGTTTTTAAAATTTATCGTTAAAGAGTCTTTGTTTATTTTCGCTTTTAACCCAAAACCTGCTATCTTTTCGTGCAAAGCTACCATTGAGGGGTGCGGTTTTGGCAATGTCTTCCCCTTTTTGGATAATGAAGGGTTTACTTTGAGCTGTTTTACGAGATTTTCCGTTTCTCTCACGCTCAGTCTTTGCCCCAATATAGTATTTACGACAGTTTCTTCGTCTATAGCGTCAAGTCCAACGATAACCTTCGCGTGTCCCTGCGATACTTTCCCTTCGCTTATAAGATTTTTTGTTTTGTCTGAAAGGGATAAAAGTCTTATCGTATTTGTGATTTGCGCACGGCTTTTGTGTATAATCTCCGACAAGCCCTCTTGTGTGATGCTGTACTCGTCTATGAGTTCCTGATAAGCTTTGCCAAGCTCTATCGGGTTTAAATCTTCTCTCTGGATATTTTCTATAAGGGCAAGTTCACGCAGTTTGTCAGACTCATAGTCCGCAACAATAGCTTTTATGGTCTTGAAGCCTGCTATCTGGCTCGCACGCAGACGCCGCTCGCCGGCGAGCAGCATAAAACCGTCATCTTTTTTTATGACAAGTATAGGCTGGAGCAGACCGTGTTTTTTGATAGAGTTCGCCAAATCCCTCAGCGCTTCCTCTTTGAACGTAAGGCGCGGCTGATACGGGTTTGGAGTGATTTTATTTACATCTATCTCCTGAACTCTGGAGCCGTCTTGCTGAAACTCTTGTCTGTACGCCTCTTCTACGTCTTCAAAAATCGCGCCAAGTCCTCTGCCTAATGCTTTCTTTGCCATCTGCTAACTCACTAAAATGGATTGTGCAAGATTTTGATAAGCGATAGAACCGGGTGATTTGTCATCATATAAAATGATAGGTTTTCCAAAACTCGGTGACTCGGCAAGTTTTACATTTCGTGGTATAACTATGAAACTTTCATCGCTTTCCCCTACAAAAAGCTTGTTTTTGAAGTGTTGCTGCAAGTCAGCGAAAACCTGACGTGAGAGGTTGTTTTGCGTACTGAACATCGTAGGCAAAAATCCCTTAATCTCCAAAGCGGGGTTTATCGTTTTTTTGATAAGCTTGACGGTATTTAGCAGCTGCGCCAAACCTTCCAAAGCAAAAAATTCGCACTGAATAGGAATGATAACAGAGTCTGCCGCGCTAAGAGCGTTTATCGTGATACTGCCAAGAGCCGGCGGAGAGTCCACCAAAATATAATCATAATTGTCTTTTATCTCATCAACAGCGTGTTTTAGTATAAGTTCACGACCTTTTGTGTCGTTGTCATAAAACTCTTTCTCAAGACCTACGAGGCCTATGTTTGAAGGAGCCACAAAAAGGTTTTCAATGTCTGTTTTTAGTATGATTTGCGAGAGTTTTTTGCGTCCTATCAAGACGTGGTATATGTTAAATTCATAATTATTGCGGTTAAATCCAAGTCCTGTTGTGGCGTTTGACTGAGGGTCTATATCAATCAAAAGTACTTTTTTACCCGCAACTGCAAGTGAAGCTGATAAATTTACAGCGGTGGTTGTTTTGCCAACACCGCCTTTTTGATTGGCAATAGTAATAATCTCGCTCATCTTAAACTATACACCTTTTTATTTTCTATTTCGATTGACCCGTCAGGGCACAGAACTGCTTGCGCCAAAGAAACACTTTTATCGTCTATGTGCGCGTGAAACTTTTGACTAAGGTAAAATTCTATCTTATAATTACTAAAAATATGCTTCCATAAAGGAAGATTTTTCAAAGAGGGTATAAAATCCCGCACAAGATTGTGAGGCGAGAGCAGTATATCAAGCGTACTGTAGCCATCTTTGGCGATAGAAAGATTTATTCCCACAGAAATCACAAAAAAGTCTTTTATCTTTGCCGTGATAGTTCCGCCGAGTTTTTTATCGTTCAAATAAAAATCATTTGGCCATTTTAGCCACACGCTTGAGCCGCGTTCTCTCAAAAACTCAAGCAAAAGCCACGAAAAATATATAGACACCGAAGGGTGAGGCAAATCGTCCGGAAGTTCAGATGAGGGTAGAGCAAAACTCAAAAACAAGTTTCCCTCTCCGCCATTCCAAGAGTTCCCTCTGCTGCCGACTCCGTCCGTCTGCACCCCTGCATAAAGAGCGAAAGGCGTTCTCACATCGCCATTTTTGACCGCTTCGCAAAGCCAAGTATGGGTTGAGCTTATCTTGTCAATAAAATGTATCTCCAACTTTTATCCTTTGTCCGTTTACGTAAGAGCTTGCGCTTATCTCGCCTTTTGAGGGGGCTTGAACTTTTAAAAGCTTTACAACTCCGTCTTTGCACGCTACGCTTACACTCTCGTCGTTTATTTTGATTATCTGCCCGCTTTTGGCGTTAGTGCCGCTCGCTTCGCACTCAAAAGATTTTAGTTTTAGTCCGCTTGAGAGAAAAAGTCCCGGCCACGGCGTAAGGGCGAGCAGTTTTTGTTTTAATTCACGCCAGCCAAAGTCAAAATCAACCAATCCGTCATCTTTTGATATTTTCGCTGTTTTTGAGCTAAGAGCGTCATTTTGTTTGATGTGTAAAATATTTTCGTATGAGCGTATGACTTTCAGCGTCAAGCCCGCCGCTTTTTGGCTTAAGAGCTCAAAAAGAGCGTCTGAATCCAGCTCTTTGATATCACAATAGCTAAAGCCAAGTATATCTCCCGTGTCAAGACCCTCTTCCATACTCATAGCCGTAACACCGCTGTACCGCTCATCATTTAGTATAGCTTGCTGTATAGGGCTAGCGCCTCTGTAAAGCGGCAGCAAAGAGGCGTGCAGGTTGATGCACGGGGCTATGTCCAACACCGCGCGGGGCAGTATCTTGCCGTATGCTGCGACTATGATAAAATCAGGCTTTAAAGCGCTTATTTGTTGATGGATATCTGTGTTTTTCACGCTCTCAGGCTGAAAGATACCTATATCAAGCCCCTCGTCCGCCACAAACTGTTTGATATGAGGAAAGTTCAAACTCTGCCCGCGTCCCGCTTTTTTGTCGGGTTGAGTGAACAGCGCGCAAACTTCCATATCGTCTGCTTGGAGCAAAGCCTTTAGAATGGTCGTGGCGTAAGAGGGCGTGCCCATAAAGACAATGCGATATTTTTTCATTTTAGTTTGTATGTAGATGAAAATAGCGTTCCGCCGCTGTGTCTGCCTTCTAATATAAAGTTTTTAACATCGCTTAGGTCAAAACCGCTCGCCAAAAGCATAGAACGGCCGTTTTTGAGCAGAAAATCAGCGGCTTTAAGTTTCGTAACGATACCGCCTGTGCCAAACTGTGAACCCGCACTAGCACTCTCTTGCAACTCTTTTTCGTCTATCTTTTCTACGTTTGATATAACTTTGGCGTTTTTATCTTTTTTTGGGTCAGCGTTGTAATACCCGTCAATGTCTGAGAGTATGACGAGCAAATCAGCGTCAAAAAAATGCGTTACATGTGCTGAGAGTTGGTCATTGTCTCCGAAGACAAGCTCCTCAACGGCGGTCGTGTCGTTGTCGTTGATGATAGGCAAGATACCGTTTCCAAGCAGCGTATTTATGGCGTCCCTTGCGGCTTTTGTTCTTTTTCTGGAGTCAAAATCGTCAGACACCAAAAGCAGCTGTGCGCCAAATCTGCCGTGTTTTTGTAGGTATTCGTTATAATTTTGTATGAGATACGGCTGTCCGATAGCCGCAAGCGCCTGCCTGTTTGAAACTATTTTTTTGTCAAGTTTGATTTTGGAAAACCCCGTAGATACCGCACCGGAGCTTACAAGTATCACTTCGTGCTGCTCCATGGCGGAGGAGAGAAAGGCGACGAGTTTTTCAAATCTTTGGACGCAAAGCACACCCTCGTCGTTTATGACGTGAGTTCCTACTTTAATTACTATGCGCTTCTTCATTTTTTGCCTCTTTTAATATCTCATTTAACGCAAAAGTTAAAGCTTTTATATTGAAATTTGCCGCTGAGGATATCGGAAGAACGAAATACTCCTTAGACGGTTTGGCTTCATATATATCTTGAAAATAACTCGGCAGTTCGTCCGATATATTGTACTTCAAATCTTTCTGTTTTTTTACGCCAAGTGATTTTAAAAACGCCTTTATCCGCTCTGCCGCCTCTTCCAAGCTCAGAGCGTCTGTTTTTGTAACAGCTATGGCAAATCTCTTGAGCGACATCGTTTTTGAAAACTTATCAAGCTCAAATTTCAGCGTTTTGTACTGCTCTTCAAGGCTTCGTATATTTGTCATATCAAGCATAAAAAGTAAAAATTTTGTTCTTTCTATGTGCTTTAAAAACTCAAGCCCAAGCCCTTTGCCGTCGCTCGCACCCTCAATGATACCGGGTATGTCAGCCATCACAAAAGAGTTAAATTCATCAACCTCTACTACGCCGAGTTTTGGCGTCAGGGTTGTAAATTCATAATTTGCTATTTGTGGTTTGGCGTTTGATATAGTAGATATAAGCGTGGATTTGCCGACATTTGGAAAGCCTACAAGTCCGACATCGGCGATGAGTTTTAACTCCAATCGCACAACAGTGCTTTCTCCCTCAAGACCTTTTTGGGCATATCGCGGCTGTTGGTTGGTGGAGCTTCTAAAGTGCCAGTTGCCAAGCCCTCCAAGTCCCCCTTCCAAAAATAGAGTTTTTTCATTATCCTCTACAAGGTCAAGCAAAACCTGTCCGCTTTCGGCGTTGATGATTTGAGTTCCGGGAGGTACGGCGACTAAGAGGTCTTCGCCTTTTTTGCCGTGCATTTTTCTGCCCGAACCGCCTTGTCCGTTGGCAGCTTGCAAGTGTCTAACGCCTCTAAATGACGCTAAGGTGTGTGAGTTTCTGTCTACAACAAAAAACACATCTCCGCCCTTGCCGCCGTCCCCGCCGTCAGGTCCGCCGTTTGTTACATACTTTTCCCGTCTGAAAGTCGCCGCTCCCGGGCCGCCTTTTCCTGAACTTAGTGTGAGTTCTACGCTATCTATAAACATTGTATTTTAATCTTTCGTAAATGGGCAAGAGATATCGCCATTATGTAGTTTTTTAATTTTTTTTATTTGGGTTTTTATTTTATATATACATAGAAATTTTAAGATATTATTTTTCATAAAAACCACCTTCAATTATGTGAGAAAGACCTTCTTATTGCTTAGAAAAACAAAGATACAGTCCAAAAGAAGGCAAAAAGAGGGGAAGCCCCCTCCAAACTTACGCTGCCGGATAGACCGATACTTTTTTGCGCTCTTTGTCTTTTTGTTCAAATTTGACGAAGCCGTCTATAAGTGAATATATAGTGTGGTCAACGCCTATGCCTACATTGTTGCCTGCGTGGGTTTTTGTGCCGCGCTGACGAATGATGATGTTGCCTGCTCTTACGAACTCGCCGCCGAATTTTTTTACGCCTAATCTGCGTCCCGCTGAGTCGCGGTTATTTTGGGTACTACCTTGACCTTTTTTGTGAGCCATTTCTGTTTCTCCTTAAGCGGCTATTATTTTAACGACTTTAACGCGAGTATATTGTCTTCTAAAGCCTCTTTTGAGCTTTGAGTCTTTGCGTCTGCGTTTTTTGAAAATAACAACTTTTTTATCTTTGCCTGAGTTTATAACTTCAAGCTCTACAGTTGCACCTTTGACATATGGAGTTCCGATTTTTAGCGTCGTGTCGTTGATGGCTAAAACTTCAGTAACTTCAATCTTATCCTTCGGCTGAGCGTCAAGCTTGTCGACATTTAGGTAGTCGCCTTCTTGAACTTTATACTGCTTCCCGCCGTTTCTGATAATAGCGTACATTGCTATCCTTTACTTGGTGGATTTTTATACAAGGGCAAAATCATACCGAAAAATAGATTAAGGGTAGTTTAATCACACTATCTATACAGTAACTGCTCTTTCTTACTCAAGCCATCAAGGACTATCTCGTACGACTCTTTTATCAACTGCTCTAAAAATTTCACATCTATCTTTGAGTGCTTGTAGTAGAGCGTGTTCCAGTGTTTTTTGTTCATATGATAAGCGGCGGTGATGTCGGCGTAATTTTCCCTAAGGTGGATATTGATAAACGGGTCGTGTTTGAAGTTCATTATTTGTTTCTCATCATCGTGCCTAATAAGTATAAACATATTTCCCCCTTCGCCTGTGCGAAAGAGAGTACCATCCCAAGTCGGCTTGTACTCTTTGATAGCACCGTTCAGCTTCAGGGCTAGTTTTTCAATGGTTTGGAGGGTCATTTGCTATCCTTCTGTGTTTCAATATTATAACCCCCAATATTTATTTAAATTCTTCTACCGTGACAGCCCAAAATCCATTTACAGCTGTTACATCAAGATAATAATTTCCTCTACTTAAATGACTTAAGCTACTTTCGCCACTTTCAGAGCCATCTATTGTTATTTCTGGAAAACCGCCTTCTCGCATAATACTATGACCATCTTTAACAACATAAACTGCAAGCATTCCAAAATTATCACCATGAAAATCATAACGCAATCTTGCTTTGCCACCAGTATATTTAAAAGCCACTGATTTTTTATCCCCACTACCTTGTAGGCTTACTAATGCCACCCACTGTTTTTGGGAGTTTGATGCAGTATTGCTACTTGAAGAATTTGAGGTTGAATTACCACTAATGCCAATAACAACAAAAAGTGCTATAACAATTGTAATTCCTATTTTGCCTACTTTTCCAATAGATGAATTTTTCCACAAAGCATAAACGCCTATTGGAAAAAAAACAATACACAAAACAACTACTAACCATATTTGTTCATACCACGCATTTGAAGTATTTTTTTTATTTTCATCTAAAACAGCCACTTTTTTATCCTTGAATTTTTGAAATAAATTTTAATATTATATCAACATTTTTATATATAAATACGCAACTAAACTCTCACCATTTTATATATATAAATACTTTATATAAACTGCCCCCATTTTGTCATCAAATGCTGCAGGTTTTTTACTTCGCCGTCCACGACAAATGTGCCGTTGCCGACAGCGTGAAATGTGCGTGTTTCTTTGCGCTTTTTGTCTACCCAAGCTTTGAGCCCGCGCATCACGAAAAGTCCGTATTTGTCTGAAAGGCTTATGTCTACTACTTCGCACTCTATGTTTGCCAAACACTCTTTGATGAGCGGCGTTTCAACATTTTGGGCTTTCAATGGCGTGAGGGTGAAGGTCTTAAATTTGTCCGTATCCTCGCCCGAGCAGTTGCCTAT
>JAITNC010000099.1 GCA_031290675.1 Campylobacteraceae bacterium
TCAAAAGCGTTCGCTATGATAGAGAGATGATAACTCGCCCGCTCGTGTTCGTGAAGCAGCAGCGAAAGATTTGCCTCGCCGTGCTCATCTGTTGTCGTATCCTCCAGCGAAATCTCAAATTTATCACGCCCTGATATACTAAAACCGTCATAAAAATGGTAATTTTGATGTTCGCCAAAATGAAACTCTACAGGGTTCAAGATAAGCGTAGATGATACCCGTCGCTCTTGCGCAGGTGCGCCAAAGAGATTTTCAGCCTTTAGCGTGGCGCTTAACTCGTCAGGTTTGACCCAGCCTTTTACCGCACTTGGGGTCAATCTCAACTCTGCTTTCATTCTATCAGGCTCAAACTCCCTCACAGCGACCGTAGTAGAACCCAAAAATATTCCGGCTTTGAGGTTGTTTTTGTAGTCTTCGGCTATGCGCAGATAAACGCTCCAGCTTCCCGTAGGAGAGCCTTCGGTAGTCGTGAAAGAGAGTTCGTTGAAACCGCTCTCATCAAGCGTAAATGATACCTCTTTGAAGACATGCCCTCTCGGGTCATACACAGTAGCGACCACAGGAATGCCGCCAAGCGCGATGTCCCAACTCTCAGCTCTTACTATCGTTCCTATATTGACAGTGTCGCCGGGTCTGTAAAGTCCCCGCTCAGAAAAGAGATATGCGCCAAGTTTCCCCTGCTCCAAGACATTTTCAACCCCGCCTATATCAAATCTGGAAAAATCAAGCACTCTGTCATTGTACTCATTTGCTGCTTGCAAAAATGACAAATCGCCCCCCTTCTCAGCTATATAAACAGTAGGAGTTTTTTCGTTTCTAAACTCTCTGAGGTCTTTAAAATGCACGTGTCCGTTTTTGTCTGTGATACCACTGACGAGCGCTATGCCGTTTCTGCCCAAAACAGACACTTTCACGCCCTCGCTTGGCTTGTTTTCGCTGATGGACTGCACAAACACATCGCTCGTGCCATCAACAGAACTTTTGACGAGAACACCAAGGTCGGTAACTACTATCAGTCTTGAAACAGCCTCGCCAAATGTGCTATTTGTAGCGTTATCCCAAGATTTGAGGCTTAGCAAAAATACGCCCTGTTTTCCGCCGCGCTCTTGAAGCAGATATGCCGATAGGTCTATCCCCGTGTAGACCACTTTTCCCGGATTTGAAAAGGTGATATTTTGCGTATGGGAAAAACTTTCCGTAAAGTATGTAGAGTATGATGAAGAGCTGTCTTTGAAGTCCTCATAACCTCTGCCAAAATTTATCAAATGCTGTATCTGCGAAGGTATGACACGCTTGATATCAAGCCTTACAGCGGGGACATTTCGTGATGAGATGGTTACTTTGCGCTCGCCGTTCAAAGATAGCAAAACGCCGTCATTTGCAAATGCCAAAACTTTTGGATATTCCGGAACGTTCAACACTGCTCTTGTGGTATTTTTCGCCCTGTATCCGCCGACAGTTTCTATATCTTTGCCCACGCTTACGTATATATAATTTTTTGGGGAAGTTTTGTATTTGAAGCTCACGACTGACTGCACATTTGACTCTATCTCATCTTTGATGAGCGTGAGTGGAGTGGAGGACGCCAAAACCACAGCGTCAATGTCATCATAACTTGACCACCTGTAGTTCTCCTTCACCGTGTCGTTGCCCTTCTTTGGCTTATCTTTTGGTAAAACCCACGCTTTTATCTGTTTGGATAAATTTTCTATATTTACGCCGTCTACCAACTCCACGACAAGCACTTGTTCCTGCTCGTTGTTTTCATTTTCAGCCAATGTCAAAAACAGATTGTCCACGACATCTCTATACACGCTCGTAACTCTCTGTGTAGAGCTGATATCGTACGCTTCATTGCCGCCAAGAGATGATTTGACCCCTTTGCTTATGAGAAGCTGCATATCGCTGTCCACTTCGGGCAGTGTTACAAACTCCGACCTTATCCACGCTTTGAGCTTTTTTTCGTTGTATTGGACGACAAATTTGTAAGGCTTTGTCGAAATTTTATATTTTTCGGGTGCGACAAGCTTCAGCGATATCTGTTTTTCAAAGCTCGCAACGTCTACGGGGTGAGTAAAATCTACCTCAAAAATCACATTTTTCTCAGACGGTTTTTCGGGATTTTGGTAAAGCTCTGCGCTGTTTACATAAGCAGAAAACTCTTTTGTGCTAAAACTATACTCAACAGCGTCAAGCAGGGCTTGTTTGGCTAAGAGGACTTTAGGGTTGAGCTTTATCGTGAAAGTCTGCCCGACAGCCCAATCGCTTTCAGGTTGAAATGAGAGCTGCTCTACGCTGCTCCAAGTCCATTTGCCTTTGACATTTGGCGATATGCTGACCCCCTCAACCACCTCTTTGCCTACATTTCCTATGGGTGCTACATCGCCGTTAAAATAAAGCACCAAAGGGTTAAATGTCAGATTGTCATTGTAATAATTTGTGATATACGGGGCTTGTAGATTTGCGCTGTAAGTTGTCTGTTCCAGAGGGGCTACATCTATGGGTTTTGGCTTATTTTGCTGCCATACATAACCGTAATAACTCCCAAAAGAAACTACGATAACAACCGCCAATGTTATCAAAACGGCTTTGAGGTGTTTTCGTATCTTTGCGTAAGAAAACTTCAAAGCTTTTTTGATGTACGGCAGCCAAACGGGCGAGTTCCATCTTACATCACCTACGATGAGTTTCAGCAACAAGGCAGAGAGCTTAAATATCTTTGAAAAAAGTTTCAAAAACAAAAACGGTATAGACTTAAAAAAGCGCAGCAAATCCATAAATTACCCCCTCAAAAAAATAGTAGTTATTCTATCTGTTTTATTATTAAAAAATACAATAAAGTCTATTTGT
>JAITNC010000144.1 GCA_031290675.1 Campylobacteraceae bacterium
CAGTCGGGATTTATCCAAAGCTGTGTTCTTGGAAAAACTTTCAAAAGCTCCTCTATCTGCTCCACCATCTCATCAACGCTTGGAACTCTTGGCGAGTGAATGTCGTAGATTCCCGGTCCTATCTGCTGTTTGTATCCGACCTCTTTAAAGATTTTGAGTATCTTATTTCCAGCCCTTGCCGTTTCTATGGAGATAACATCAGCGTCCATAGCCTCAATGGTTTTGATGATGTCGTTGAAGTTGCTGTAGCACATATGGGTGTGGATTTGCGTGGCGCTTTTGGCGACACTCACGGAGAGTTTGAACGCATTTAACGCCCATCGTTCGTACTCTTTTTTCTTGCTCTCACGCAGAGGATACCCCTCTTTGAAAGCCGCTTCATCAACTTGAATGATTTTGATACCCGCTTTTTGCAGGTCGTCTATCTCGTCATTTAACGCCAGAGCGAGCTGTTTTGCGACATCGCTTTTTGGTATATCATCACGCACAAAAGACCAGTTTAGTATCGTAACGGGTCCCGTGAGCATACCTTTGAGCACTTTGGACGTGATAGATTGGGCGTAAGTTATCCATTTCACGCTTAGAGGGTTTATCCTTGTGATATCTCCGAAAAGCAAAGGCGGTTTTACGCAGCGGCTGCCATAGCTTTGCACCCAGCCGTTTATCGTAAAGGCGTATCCGTTTAGCTGCTCGCCAAAATACTCAACCATGTCGTTGCGCTCCGGCTCGCCGTGTACCAATACATCAAGCCCTATCTCCTCTTGAAGTTTCACGCATTCGTTGATGTAAGTTTTGATACTCTCCTCGTAGTCCGCTTGCGAGATTTTGTTTTTCTTAAAATCGCTCCGCACGCTTCTCAGCGTGTCTGTTTGCGGGAAAGAGCCGATGGTTGTAGTGGCGAGCGAAGGGTATTTTAAAATCTCCTTTTGTATCTTGATACGCTCATCAAACGGTGCGCTCCTCTCGGTGTTTGTGAAAGTTTTTAACCTCTCGCGCAAAGCTTGGTTGTATATCTTTGATGATTTTTTTCTTGAGAGGTTTGAGTTTTTGTTCGCTTTAAGCGCTTCGTTGTCGCTTTCAAACAACACATTGGCGTGAAAAGATTTTGAGATGAGCGAAACTTCATCAAGTTTTTCAAGAGCAAACGAGAGCCAGTTTTTTATCTCATCGTCCAGTTTTTCCTCGTATTTTAGCGAATACGGAACGTGCAAAAGCGAGCAGGAAGTGGAGATGATAACACGCTCTTTTGGCACTGATGAGCTTATCTTCTCCAAGAGTTCAAGCGTAGCGTTGATGTCGTTTTTCCAGATATTTCTGCCATCAACCACGCCGGCTATGAGGTGTTTGTCGCCGATGGCGTTTAGATGTTCAAGATTTTCCTTGCCATAAATAAAATCAAGCCCGATGCCCCAAACATCGGTATTTGCCAACGCTTGCAGCACATCTTTGTCTACATAATCAAAATAACTCGTAACGATGATATGCACATTTGACGCTGCGGAGGCGAGCTTTTTGTAAGCTGTAAAGAGATAATTTTTTTGCTCAAGCGTCAAATCAGCAGCTATGACGGGCTCGTCAAATTGCACAAAAACTTTTTCGCCCAAAAGCGATATCTGCTGTAAAGCTTGAGTGTATATGTCAAGTACGGCGTCAAAATGCTCAAACACATCGCTTCCGTCTGTGCTTTTTGACAAAGATAAAAATGTCAGCAGACCTGTTATATTGATTTTTGGCTCAATTCCAAACTCTTTCGCCTCTTTGAACTCACCGACAATCTTGTCTATATTTAGCGAAAAACGTGTAGTTTTTGAGAGTTCGGGGACTATGTAGTGATAGTTGGTGTTGAACCACTTTGTCATCTCCATGGCGACCCTTTTGTCATCTCCTCTTGCCATCGTGAAGTATCGTCTTAAGCCATCTTTGATGTCGGCAAATCTCTCAGGAATAGCCCCGAGCAACACTATCGTATCAAGCACGCCGTCATAAAAGCTAAAATCATTTGAGCTTATCAAGTCTATGCCCGCGCTCTCTTGATACTCCCAAGCCCTTCGCCTCAACTCTTTGGCTCTCTTTTGCAGTTCGTTTGAGCTTATTTTGCCAGCCCAAAAGCCCTCAAGTGCAACCTTCAACTCTCGCTGCTCCCCGATGCGGGGAAAACCTGTAACACTGCTGTTTATCATCAATAATCCTTTTGCGTAAAATTTTGTTTTTGAGAAATGAGATGGGGAAAAATAAGGGGAGGGTGGATACCTGAGCGGCGAAAGCCATAATAAAGACGCATGTAGGATTTGTGAAAAAGATTTTCACGCCATTTTGAAACTTTATATGTTAGTTTTGGAAGGTATTGGTGTAGAAAGACAAAGCCAAGAAGCGGCGAGGGATTTTCACCCGGAGGCGGGCTGTCCTCGTTGTTTTCATCTTTGTCTTTATTGGTTTTTGTAAAAAACAGGCACACACTCACGAGCTTGCTGTGAAGTACGGCGGCGCAGCTGTGCGCTTGTATGGAAGAGAGCGTAAAATATTTTTTACGAAAACCTTTAGGTCTAATCAAAGAGCTGCCTTTTCTAAATTTAACCGTGATATTAGCAAGAGTTTACTTAAATGGGTATTGTGATACAATAAGCGAAAGTTGCAAACTTTCTTGAGATTTAATCAATAATTTGATACTCTCCGCTTCTTGAAATAATTTTATAGGAAACCGATGCCTCTATCACGACTGAACCCCGAGCAATTAAGCGCGGCTACCGCTCCTTTCGGACACAATCTTATCATAGCAAGCGCAGGCACGGGCAAAACTTCCACGATAGTAGCGAGAATAGCTCATCTTTTGCAAAACGGCGTGAAGCCTGAGGAGATTTTGCTGCTCACCTTCACAAACAAAGCGGCAAACGAGATGATAGAGCGCGTGGCACGCTTTTTTGACAATGAAACGGTCAAGAGGATAGAGTCGGGCACATTTCACGCCATAAGCTACAAACTTTTGAAAAAAATCGGCAAAAAAATCATCTTAAAACAGCCAAAAGAGTTAAAAGTACTGCTCAAAGCCATACACGCAAAAAGGCGCTTTGACCACATAGACGCGGGCGTGCGGGCGTATCAGTACTCTTATCTGTATGACATTTTTTCGCTGTACCAAAACTCTGAAGTTGAGCTAAGTTTCAGCGAATGGCTCAAAAAAAACGATAGCGAACACAGCGCATATTTTGACATATATGAAGACATCATGGAGGAGTTCAAAGAGGAGAAGAGGGCGTTTGGGTATGTGGACTTCAACGACTTGCTGACGCTTTTGAGAGATGAGTTGGCGAAAGACGAGGGGGCGATATTTTTCAAAGAGATACTTATAGATGAGTATCAGGACACAAACACGCTGCAAGGCTCTCTTATCAAGGCTTTCAAGTGCAGCAGTATCTTTTGCGTCGGGGATTATGACCAGAGCATATACGCTTTTAACGGCGCAAATATAAAAATCATAGGCACATTTAAAGAGCGTTACGCAGACGCAAATATCTTCACTCTAGATAAAAACTACAGGTCGTCGCAGATGATTTTATCGTTGGCAAACAGAGTCATAGAGAAAAATCCACGTCTTTATCCAAAAGAGCTCAAGGTAACAAGAAGCGGCGAGTTTGAAACTCCAAAACTGCTTGAATACAGCGAACTTTTTGAGCAGTATCAGGCGATATCCGACAAGATAAGCCACTCGCCGAGCGCACCGCACGAGATAGCGGTCATCTTTAGAAACAACTCAAGCGCAGACGGCATAGAGGCGAGTTTGAGGGAGCTTGGTATCAAATGCAAACGAAAAGGCAGCAGCAGTTTTTTTGACAGCCGTGAAGTCAAAGCGATACTTGATATGATGAGCCTGTTTGTCAATCCCAAAGATATGATGGCGTTTATACATATCTTTGAGTACGCCAAAGGCGTTGGGGCAGCGTTTTCCAAAGAGCTTTTTGACGCACTGCTGCTCATAGGCGAGGGCGATATAAAAAAAGCCTTTTTTGAGCCAAAAGATGTGGAAAATCCGTTTAAAAAAAGGGTCAAAAACTCTCAACTCGGCTTGTTTGACGACATACACGAAGTGGGGAGCGTGGGGCGTTTTTACTCGCTCGGATTTGATGAGAATTTTTTGGCAAATCCTATCCTGAAAAACTCCAAGATAAACGAGGAGGGGGCTAGATTTATATATGGATTTTATCGCTTTTTGAAAGAGTGCAGGGGGGTAAAATTGCCCTCAAGCCTTGTGGAACACGCTGTAAACTCGTCCGTTTTTGAGGAGATAACAAATATCTTGTCCAAAAAAAGAGGCACTTTAAAAGACGGAAATGTTGATAAAAAGCTTGTAGACGAAGCCAGAGAGCGGATAAAGCGCAAAGCGTGCCTGCTGAAAGACCTCTCTAAAAACTACAAAGATATATACGGTTTTCTCAACGCCCTCACGCTTGGAAGCGGCGAGATGAGCGAAGGCGAGGGGATAAATCTGCTCAGCATTCACGCAAGCAAAGGGCTTGAGTTCAAAGAGGTTTACATAGTAGACTTGATGGACGGGCGATTTCCAAACAGAAAACTGATGAGTATGGGCGGAAGCCTTGAGGAGGAGAGAAGGCTGTTTTATGTGGCGACCACGAGGGCAAAAGACAGGCTGTTTTTGTCATTTGCGAGATACGACAGGGTCAAAAAGATAGATTATGTGCCGTCGCAATTTTTGGACGAAGCTGGTTTTAAGGCGGTGTAACCTCCTTTCCGTCATTGCTCAGATTTTACGGAGATTTTGACTTCGGGGCAAGCCCTCGTAAAATCTCCCCCTCCGTCATTGCGAGCTTGTACTCAAGCGTGGCAATCCATTGCATTAAGACGGTGGGAGTGCGACAGCAACGCCCTTTGTGTCATTGTGAGGAGCGAAGCGACGTGACAATCTGTGTT
>JAITNC010000147.1 GCA_031290675.1 Campylobacteraceae bacterium
CTCAACCGAACCCATAATGATAGTGTTGTTTGGGGATTGGAATAGGGCGTTGCCAAGTCCGTTGAACCCTACGATGAGGGAGAAAAAAACGATAGGAGTGTCTATCTTGACAAGCAGCAATAAAGCGTGTACTGAAAGTATGATAAAAAGCCCAAACGAGGCCAATTTTTCGGCCCTCACTCTTCCTATCAGACTTCCTGCTATCGGTGCGGCTATGACCATAACTATCGGGAAAATCATCATGATAAATCCCGCCGCACTCGGCGAATAACCTCTCGCCGTTTGCAGATAAAAAGGCGTGATAATGGCGAAAAAAAAGTTCGCGCCAAACACGATAAATCCGCACAGCAGGCTGACTGTCGTGGAGCTGTTTTTGAAGATAGAAAACTCAAGCAGCGGGGAGCTTTTCTTTAATTCGTATTTTATGAAAATCCCTATGCTTATCAAGGCTATAAAAAGTGCTATCCATATGTAGTAAGCGCCAAAGCCCACTTCTTGCCCCGCAAACATCGCACCAAAAAACAAAATGATAAAAAAAGCGTACAGACAAAAGCCGACAAAATCCATTTTTGATTTTGCTTTTGAGATGTCTTTTGGGAGGTATTTCACGCCAAGATATATAGTCAAAAGCCCGAAAGGGACATTTAGCCAAAAGATATATGACCACGATAGATAATGCACTATCACGCCGCCGACACTCGGCCCCGTTATCGTACCCAAAGATACGACAGAGCCGATGAAGCCGAGCGCTTTGCCTCTTGTCTGCGGCGGAAATATCTCCGTGATGATGCCGAGATTTGTGGACATGGTCATACTTGCGCCCAAAGCCTGAATGACACGGGCTGTTACGAGCGTTTCTAACGATTGGCTGAGTCCCGCCAAAAACGTCCCCAAAACAAATATGACCGTTCCTATCCTAAATATCTTTATCTTGCCAAATATATCGCCGAGTTTGCCGAAAAGTATCAAAAAAGTGCATATCGTGATGACGTAGATGGAAACTATCCAGATGGATTGGTTCATCGGTACGCCCAGCTCTTTGGCTATCGTCGGAAGGGCGATATTTACGATGCTGCCGTCAAGTGTCGCCATAAATGTAAACAATGAAACGCTGACAAATATAATCCAGCGGTTTTTCTGTACCTCTGGCATATCGTAAAAATTTGTCGGTGCGGACATTTTAAGGCTCTCTTTTTGTTGTGTATGAGTTAGCAGTCTAAAAACTCTTTTTGAGCAAAACTGTTTACCTGTACTTTTTCAAACGCTGATTTTAAAGAGGTAAAAAGATGCGGATTTTCTTTCTCAAGACGTGCCAAAAGCTCTTTGGTTTCGTATCTGGCGTGCGGCATTTTCACATCAAATCTCATAGCCGGACACGCCTCGTCGCCGATAGTCGGCAGTTCATTTAACACGGCGTTGTCCCTCAGCTGCCGCTCTCTGACGTGTATCAGCGGGCGTATGACCACGATACCGTTTTCGGCTTTGTAGACAGGCGCCATAGAACGCAGAGTGCCGTTGTTCATAAAATTCATAAAAAAACTCTCCGCAGCGTCGTCAAGGTGGTGCGCTAGAGCTAATTTGTTGAAGCCATTTTCAAGTGCGTAAGTATATAAAGCGCCCCTTCTCATACGAGAAAAAAAGCTGCAAAATGAGGAGTTTTTTCGTATCTTGTCTTTCGCCAGCTCAAAGATGGACGTGTCTATTATCGTGTGTTTGATGTCGTGAGAGAGGCAATGTTCGTGGAGTATCTTCAAGTCCTCGCCCATACCGTAGGTTACGGTTACGGCTTCGTACGTAAAGTCAAAAGGTGCGACACGCTGCATATGTTTCAAAGCGTGTGCGAGGGAGAGTGAATCTTTGCCGCCGCTAAGTCCTAAAAGCACTCTGTCGCCTTCTGTGATGAGCCCATACTTGGCGTTGGCTCGCCCCATAGAACGCAAAATAGATTTATTGATATTCATGACCTCTCCAATCGCTCAAGCATTGAGATGATAAAATCCGCGCTGATTTTGGAGCTGCTTTGCAAAAACTCGTCAAAATCAAATCCCGCTTTAGCGTCCGCAGCGTCGCTTATCGCTCGCAGTATAAAAAACGGCACGCCCAAAGCGTCGCACACAAAAGCCACGCCCGCACCCTCCATCTCTATAGCGCTTGCGTCAAATGTCTTTTTTATCCACTCTTTTTTGCTCGCCTCGCAGATAAACTGATCACCCGTGGCTATAACACCCTCTTTTAGGCTCAACCCCAAAGAGTTTGCCGTATCTTTGGCGATAGAGAGTAGCCGCTCATCGCTTTTGATGAGTACTTTGCCCTCAGGCACAAATCCGTGCGGGTGTCCAAAAGCCGTGATATCAAGGTCGTGTTGGACAAGTCCGCTTGCCGCTATAAGCTCGCCTATATGCAGCTCATCGCTCACAGCTCCCGCCACTCCCGAAAAGAGCAGTTTTTGTGCGCCAAATTTGTTTATCAGTATGCTAGCCGTAAGTGCGGCGTTTACTTTGCCTATCTTGCTGTAAGCCACGACTACATCAAGGTTTTTGTACTTTAGTGTGTAAAATTTATTATTTGCAAATTCTCTCGTTTCGTACGTGCCAAATCTCTGTAAAAGAGGCGTGATTTCCTCTACCATCGCTCCCATTATCGCTATTTTCATCTTTTCGCCTCAGTTTTGGTTTTTGATAAAACTGACAGCCTCTTCAAGGCTCGCCATATCCGTTACGCTCAAAGTCGGAGCTTCGTTCAGTCTTTTGTTTAAGCCTTTGAGTACGGAACCGCCAAACTCTATAAAAGCGTCCACTTTTTGTCCTGCGATAGACTGTTTGTATAGCACGGGTTTGACAAGTTGTTCGCTCAAAAGCCTCAAAGCGTCATCTTTTGTGTTGTAGGGCAGGGCGTTTACATTTGATATGACAGGTGAGTTGAAACTCTCTTTTAGGAAAAGGCGCAATTTATCTTTTAAGCTCTCTCTCGCACTTTCCAAAAGCGGGCAGTGGCTCGCTACGGACATGGACAAAAGCATAGCCCGTTTTGCTCCGGCAGCTTTAAAGCTCTCAGCGTATGCGTTCAGGTCGTCTTTAAGTCCTGCTATGACTATCTGTCCGTCGCTATTGAAGTTCGCCGCCCATATCTGTTTGCCTTCTTCTCTTGCTTGTGCGCAGAGTGCTTCGGCTTTCTCATCGTCAAGCCCGACAAGCACCATCATTCCGGCGTTTTTGCCTTCGCAAGCCTTTTTCATCAAAAGTCCACGCTCTCGCACCAACTCCAACGCGTCGTATATATCAAGCGCGCCAACGCTGATGAGCGAGCTTATCTCGCCGAGCGAGTGTCCGAGAACAAACTTTGGCGTTATCCTCACAGCGTCCTCAAAGAGTTTGAAGGCTACTGCGCTTACGAGCAATATAGCAGGTTGAGCGAATTCGGTTTCGTTCAGGTTTTCGTTCTCTTCAAACAAAAGAGCCTTCATATCAATGCCAAGTCTTTTTGAGGCTTTATGAAAAATATCACGTGCCAGTGGGCTTTTCTCGTAAAAATCCTTGCCCATTCCGATAGATTGCGAGCCTTGCCCCGTAAAGATAAATGATATATTTTTTGACACTGTCTACTCCTAAATTGTTTGTTTATATAACTTGATTTTTAAAAAAATTGCGCAACTCTCTTATCTTTTTGCGCAGAGTGTTTCTATTTAAGCCGAAATTTTTTGAGATAGCGAGTTGAGAGTGAAATCTTGTAAATCCCGCGCGCAGCATCGGCACATCAAAAACATACAGCAGTTTGCGGTAGTCGTCTCCGCCGCCTATCTTTTGCGTGAAAAATTTTTCAAGCAGGTTTAACATCTCGTGTTCTTTAAAATTTTCAACTACAAAAGCGGTGTATACGGAGCGTTTCAAAGAGTAAGAGTTGAGACTCACGTCAAGCTCTATACCGCTCAAATCAACACTTTCCCTTTCCCTCTCTTCGCCCAAAAACAGCATATGCGCTTCTTTGTAAAACTTTTGAGCGAGCGCCTCAACATCTTCAGGACGTTCGGAGAGTGGTGGAATGGTTATCTTTATCCCAAAAAAAATATCAGTGATTTTTTCGTCTATCTTTTGATTTGAAGTCGCTATCAACCTTGTCGGATTTGCTTTCAAAGCCTCTTTGAGAAGGACGTAATTTGATATTTTGTGGAAATTTTTGACTATCAAAACAGAGTTTGAGCCAAGTGCGCTTAAAAGTGCATTGAGGTTTTCTCCGTTTACGATAGCGGCATCTGTGATATTTTGGGCGAGCGTTGTTTTGCCAACGCCTTTTTCGCCTGTGATAAGTGCGCTAAGATTTAGATTTTTAAGAAGGTTTGCCAATCTCCCAGCCTCTTTTGAGGCATAGGAGCAGGCTAAAAAATTAGTGGTTGCCACAGCACTCGCCATCTTCGTGATGGTGTCCGCCGCAGCACTCATCGTCGTGCTCGCCGCAGCCGCAGCTATGTGCTCCAGCTACATATCCGTTGGCAAGCTCATCTTCGGTAGCTTCTCTTATCTCGGCTATCTCTACTTTGAAATGCAGCTCTTTTCCTGCTAGCGGGTGGTTAAAATCTATCGTAACAGTCGTGTCGTTAAACTCTTTTACGACAACTTGCACTGTCTGTCCCTCTTCGCCTTGACCGTAAAGCGTCATACCAACTTCAAGTTGAAGTCCTGCGAACTGCTCAACAGGAAGCACCTGCTTAGCCTCAGCGTTGTACTCTCCGTAAGCTTCGGAAGGTTTGATAGCCACATCGGCGCTCTCGCCTTGCTCCATAGTCGCTATTTTGCGCTCAAGTCCCGGAATGATTTGATTTTTACCCATAATAAATGATAACGGAGTGCTATCCATATTTGAGTCAAGCAAATTTCCCTGAGCGTCTTTTAATTCATAAAACATTGATACAACTTGATTTTCAACAGCTGCCATTTTTTCTCCTGATTTTTAATATAAGGGTCGGATTTTACCATAAAAATAATAAAAAATTTATTTCACGACGCCAATAACGCTTACTTCAAAATGCGGGGAAGCGTTATACCAGTCTGTCCCTGGTACTTTCCTGATTTGTCTTTATATGTAACATCGCACTGAGTATCGCCTTCAAAAAACAGCACTTGAGCGATACCTTCGTTGGCGTATATTTTAGCTGGCAACGGAGTGGTATTTGATATCTCTATCGTGATATGTCCCTCAAACTCGGGCTCAAACGGCGTTACGTTTACGATGATGCCGCATCTGGCGTACGTGCTTTTGCCAAGACATATAGCCAAAACATTTTTTGGAATCCTGAAATACTCTATCGTGCGGGCGAGCGCAAACGAGTTTGGCGGCACGATACATACATCGCCGACAAAGTCTATAATATTTTTATCTTCAAAATTTTTTGGGTCTACAACGGTTGAATTTACGTTCGTAAATATCTTAAATTCCCGTCCTACCCTTATATCATAACCATAGCTGCTAACGCCGTAGCTGACGACATTTGCGCCCACTTGACCATCACAGAAAGGCTCTATCATTTTCTCTTTTATGGACATCTCTTTTATCCATTTGTCGGCTTTAAGTCCCATTGATTTCCTTAAGAACAAGTTATAATGAAGTGTGGTATTATAACACACAACTTTTAAACCCGCTGGTTTTTTGGCGGTAAAACCTTAGGAGAATTTTAGATGAATAAACAAGAACTTAATATCAAGGAGCTCATACGCACCTTTGATAAGAGTAGTATGACGAAGCTAAAAATAACGGAGGGAGATTTTTCTATAGAACTTAGAAAAGACTCTTCAGCAAGAACATACATAAGCAGCGATGAGGCGCAAACACCTGTTATTCAAACTATTGCAGCTACAAAAACAGCTGATGAGCAACCTAAGGCGGCAAACAATCTGCCAACTTTCAAATCCCCTATGGTAGGGACATTTTACAAATCCCCGTCCCCGGGAGCTGAAGCTTTTGTAAAGATAGGAAGCGTTGTGAAAAAAGGACAGCCTATAGCGATAGTAGAAGCTATGAAGATTATGAATGAGATAGATGCTGAGTTTGACTGCCGCATCATAGACATACTTGTAGAAGACGGGCAGCCTATTGAGTTTGATATGCCGCTCTTTAGTGTGGAGAAGCTATAATGAGCAAAATCAAAAGAGTACTCATCGCCAACCGCGGCGAAATCGCCCTTAGGGCTATAAGAACCATAAAAGAGATGGGCAAACAAGCTATAGCTGTTTACTCTACGGCGGACAAAGACGCTTTGTACCTTCATTACGCTGATGCTTCTATATGTATAGGCGGAGAGAAATCATCACAAAGTTACCTTAGCATTCCCGCTATCATTTCGGCCGCAGAGATAAGCGAGTGTGACGCTATATTTCCCGGATATGGATTTTTGAGCGAAAACCAAAATTTCGTTGAGATTTGCGAACACCACAAGATAAAATTTATAGGCCCGAGCGCAGACGCTATGATTATGATGAGCGATAAGTCAAAAGCCAAAGACGTTATGAGAAAAGCCGGCATTCCTGTCATTCCCGGAAGCGACGGCGCACTGAAAGATATACAAGACGCATTTAAAAACGCAGAGGAGATAGGCTATCCTGTCATCATCAAAGCAGCAGCAGGCGGCGGCGGACGAGGCATGAGGGTGGTAGACAAAAAAGAAGACCTTGAGAAACTCTACCTTGCCGCTGAAAGCGAAGCGATAACGGCTTTTGGCGACGGCACTTTGTATATGGAAAAGTTCATAAGACAGCCAAGACACATAGAAGTGCAAGTGATGGGCGATAAATACAGAAACGCTATCCACATCGGCGAGCGCGACTGCTCAATGCAGAGAAGACATCAAAAGCTCATAGAAGAGTCGCCGGCGATACTGCTTGACGACGCTATAAGACACAAGCTCCACGATACAGCCATACGAGCTACGCAGGCTATAGGTTATGAGGGTGCCGGAACGTTTGAGTTTTTGGTGGACGACAAAAAGAACTTTTATTTTATGGAGATGAACACAAGACTTCAAGTAGAGCATACCGTGAGTGAAATGGTAAGCGGACTTGATATCATAGAGTGGATGATAAGGGTAGCCGAGGGCGAGAAACTGCCGTCTCAAGAGAGCCTTAAATTTAAAGGACACTCTATAGAGTGCAGGATAACAGCCGAAGACCCCGTGAAGTTCATACCAAGTCCGGGCAAGATAAGCAAATATATAGCCCCGGGCGGCAGAAATGTCAGAATGGACTCACACGCATATCAGGGTTACGTCGTGCCGCCTCATTATGACTCTATGATAGGCAAGCTGATAGTTTGGGCGGAAGACCGCACCAGAGCTATCGCCAAGATGAAACAGGCGTTGAGCGAGCTGACGATAGAAGGCATAAGCTGCACAAAGACATTTCATCTCAAGATGATGGACAATCCGGACTTCATCAACAATACTTTTGACACAAACTACCTCTCAAATCATTAAATACAAACCCCGCACGATTAAACCCGTGCGGGAATTTTAACTCTGTTCTTGAGAAAAATATTTGGGGTTTCATATACTCACTCCAATTTTTCTATCTTGTATTGTATGGTTGTTATGTCATTTGTCGTCTCTTCTGTTTTCTCGGCGTTTTTCAGGGCAGAGCCGATTTCAAAATCACGGACAACGATTTTGTCTAAAATTCCATCAGGGAAATATTTTTTGTCCGCTTTGGTAAGAAAGTTTTCTATAGAACTTGTACTTATATCAACCAAAAACGCTTCAATTGGGCAATTCCAATATAAGTATTGAAAATCATCTCCTCCTTTAAAGTCAATAAGATGGGCTATATTATCAATAAAATTTCCTAATCCATTCAAAAAACTGCCATCAGTTTGTTCGCAAGACTTTCTTGCCAATGAAATATCTATCCACACCGATGGTATTAAAACTATTTCATTTGGCTTAATTGTTATTTTGCCTATGGCTTCATTGTTTGTAAAAATATATTCCATATTGTAATAACTTGCAAGATTGACTACTACTTCTTTGGTTTTTTCCCATTCCGAAAACTTACCCTTTCGCTTGATAGTTTTTTCTACTAACTCTTTTTCTGGGGTTCTTTCTACTATAATGTTACCAATAGCTGAGCTATACTCTTCGGTATGATTTAAAGTCCTTTTTCTTGAACTCTTTATGGATATACTTTTTACATAGTATGTTCCCGCTTCCAATGAGGCTACCCAAAAATCTCCAACTTTAGAATTATGTAATAAAAATGGCTTTTCTTTGCTGTCAATTTTTTGCCATTTTATATTGAAACTTGGAGATGGAAAAACTATAACGCCCTTGCCTTGATTTATATCCTTCTCTATTTTTGAAGCAACCATAGATGCACAACCGCCAATAGTAAAGCATATCAAAAACAATATAAAAGGTAAAACTATATATTTATTGAGTTTTAGAAACATATTTTTCATTCCTCTCTTTTTTGTATATTAACATTTATTTCAGATTTTACAATTATCTATATC
>JAITNC010000148.1 GCA_031290675.1 Campylobacteraceae bacterium
TGCAGTACGACCCAAAATCAACCTTTGCGGTTTATTTGGGCAGCGAGAAGATAAAAGGTATAGCCTTTGGAGCTGAAAACAGTATAGAGGTGAGGTATATCCCGCTGTGGACTGAACCAAAAGTAGACGATGAGGTCATCACGAGCGGGCTTGATAATATATTTTTTGAAGGGGTGAGGGTTGGTAAAGTGACCGATGTACATAAAGATGAGTCCTATTTCACGGCTGTTGTCAAGCCTTATGCGGCTATCAGCGTGCCGGATTTTTTTCACGTAGTGCTGCAATATTGAAAGAGTTTAGAGTTGAGCTTAAACATAAGCTTTGCTGTGAACTTTTAATAAGGAAAGCGAATGCCTAAACGCACCGATATAAAAACTATTTTACTTGTTGGCTCTGGGCCTATCATCATAGGTCAAGCCTGCGAATTTGACTATTCAGGCACGCAAGCCGCTAAAACGCTCAAGGAGCTTGGATACAGAGTCGTGCTTATCAACTCAAATCCGGCTACTATCATGACAGACCCCGAGTTTGCCGATAGAACGTACATAGAGCCTATAACTATTGATGTTATTGAAAAAATCATCAAAAAAGAGAACGTAGACGCCATACTTCCGACTATGGGCGGACAAACAGCCCTAAATGTCGCTATGAAGCTATACGAGAGCGGCAAAGCGGGAGATGTGAAGTTTCTTGGAGCGAAACCCGAAGCTATCAAAAAAGGCGAGGACAGACAAGCCTTTAAAGAGGCTATGATAAAGATAGGTATGGACTTGCCGCAAAGCCGATACGCCTACACTTTAGAGGAGGCTACAAAAGCCGCCGAGGAGATAGGCTTCCCACTCATCATCAGAGCGTCTTACACCTTAGCGGGCGGCGGAAGCGGAGTAGCGTACAACTTTGACGAGTTCAAAGAGCTTGCGGCGGCCGGACTTGACATAAGCCCCATAAATGAGATACTTATAGAGGAGTCTTTGCTCGGCTGGAAAGAGTACGAGATGGAGGTTATCAGGGACAAATGCGACAACTGTATCATCGTCTGTTCAATAGAAAACCTTGACCCGATGGGCGTTCACACAGGCGACAGTATCACGATAGCCCCCGCGCTGACTTTGACCGACAAAGAGTATCAACATATGAGAAACGCCTCATTTGCTATATTGCGCGAGATAGGCGTAGATACGGGCGGAAGCAACGTACAGTTCGCACTCAACCCCAAAACAGGGCGTATGACCGTCATAGAGATGAACCCGCGAGTGAGCCGCTCGTCAGCCTTAGCCTCAAAAGCTACGGGTTATCCGATAGCCAAAGTAGCGACGCTGTTAGCCGTAGGTTTCACGCTTGATGAGATAAAAAACGACATCACGGGAACGGCGGCGAGCTTTGAACCCGTGATAGACTATATAGTCACAAAAATCCCACGATTTACATTTGAAAAATTTCCTTACGCCAACTCCACGCTCACGACATCTATGAAAAGTGTCGGCGAAGTTATGGCGATAGGCAGGACGTTTAAAGAGTCTGTACAAAAAGCTTTATGCTCGCTTGAAACGGGACTTTTCGGCTTCAACCATCTACCTTCCTGCAAAGACGACAAACTCACAAACGAGATAAGAAGAGCCAACGCCGAGCGGCTTTTGTATATCGGCGAAGCTTTCAGACGAGGCAAGAGCGTGGCGGACGTACACGAACTTTGCAAAGTAGACCCGTGGTTTTTAGGGCAGATAAAAGAGATAATAGATTTTGAGAAAAAGATAGATATGGACATACTCAACAACGCAAAGCTTTTGAGAGTCGCCAAAACTTACGGATTTTCCGATAAGATGATAGCCTATCTTGTGAACAAAAAAGACAATCTCCAACTAACAGAAAACGACATCTGTTATGCCAAAAAACAAGCTAACGTTAGTTTGGAATACAACAACGTAGATACCTGCGCTGCGGAGTTTGAAGCACTAACACCATACCTGTATTCTACGACTAACATAACAGCTAACACGTTAGTAAAAAAACCGCACAAAACAAGAAACAAAGTTCTCATCATAGGCGGCGGTCCAAATCGCATAGGTCAGGGTATAGAGTTTGACTACTGTTGTGTACACGCCGCTTATGCGCTGAAAGATTTGGGCGTTGAAACGATAATGTACAACTGCAACCCCGAAACCGTTTCCACCGACTACGACACGAGCGATATTTTGTACTTTGAACCGATAGATTTTGAGCACGTGCGAAGCGTCGTTGAGCTTGAACAGCCTGACGGTATCATCGTGCATTTCGGCGGGCAGACGCCTTTGAAACTCTCCAAACAGCTAACGGCGATAGGAGCTAAGATCATAGGCACAACCGCCAGAGTGATAGATATAGCGGAAGACAGAGAAAAATTCTCAGCTTTCATACGGGAAAACAACATCAACCAGCCAAGAAACGCTACTGCCATGAGCGAGGAGGAGGCTGTTGAGAAGGCGAGCGTTATAGGCTACCCCGTGCTTGTGCGCCCGAGCTACGTGCTTGGCGGACGTGCGATGAGGATAGTCTACAACGAGAGCGAACTGAAGCTTTATATGAGCGAAGCGGTCAATGTCAGCCACCAATCGCCCGTTTTGATAGACCAGTTTTTGGACAGAGCCATAGAGATAGACGTGGACGCCATAAGCGACGGTGTGGACGTCTACATCGGCGGCATCATGCAGCACATAGAAGAGGCGGGCATTCACAGCGGCGACAGCGCCTGCTCGCTTCCGGCTGTCAGTTTGAGCGAGAAAATCCTGAAAAAAGTTGAAGTTCAGACAAAACAGATAGCTCTAAATCTCGGCGTTATCGGACTTATGAATATCCAATACGCCATATATCAAGATGATGTTTATATGATAGAAGTAAACCCGAGAGCGAGCCGAACTGTGCCATTTGTGAGCAAAGCGACTGGCATTCCGATGGCGAAAGTAGCGACACGTGTTATGTACCAAAGAGGACTCAAAGAGGCGCTCAAGTTTTACGACAAATACGATGTTGTCTACGAAGAGGGCGGCGTTTTGAAGGCTAAAGTCAAAGGACACATAGCCGTAAAAGAGGCGGTTTTCCCGTTCAACAAACTCCCCGGAGCCGATACTATCTTAGGGCCTGAGATGAAGTCTACAGGCGAGGTCATGGGCATCAGCTCAAGTTTTGCCAACTCATTTGCAAAGAGTCAGATAGCCGCCGGAAATATGCTTCCAAAAAGCGGAGCGGTATTTTTATCATTGACGGACGCCGATAAGATTTTCATCAAAAACTTAGGCGAGAGTTTCGCCAAAATAGGCTTTTCTATCATCGCTACAGGCGGCACTTACAAAGCTTTGCTTGACAACGGCATTGAGGCTGAGTTTGTACATAAGATAAGCGAAGGACGCCCAAATATAGAGGATAAACTTAGAAATAAAGACATCGCACTCGTGATAAACACAAGCGACAACAAATCCAGCAAAGACGACGCCAAAAAGATAAGGCAGAGTGTTTTGCGGCTAAATATCCCGTATTTCACGACCGTATCCGAAGCTCTTGTGGCAGCCGAAGCGATAGAAAATATACAAAAAAATAACGCTTTAGAGCCTAAGGCGCTGCAGGATTATTTGAAGGCGTAGATTGCGCCTTCCATGCTACGGAGATTTTGCAAGCAAAATCTCCTAACCTAACCCCTTTATGTTTTCTGGCGTGCTCTTTTGCACCAATACTTCGTTGCTCGCTCGCCTGCGTCGTCATATACCAGTTCGTATTATTCCTAGCAGGCTCTGCTCCCTGTCTCGTCTTGGCACAAAATAGCTGTGCCATAAAGACATAAATTTGGTATGCTCCAATCCCTTCCCGTCATTGCGAGCCTGTAATCAGGCGTGGCAATCCACATTTTTTACGGAGATTTTGACT
>JAITNC010000101.1 GCA_031290675.1 Campylobacteraceae bacterium
AGCCTTTATACGCTTGCGTATAGGCGAAAAATTGAAATGCAGGGTATCCGAAGGACAGTTACACTTAGGGGGAGTTTCTTTGGTTACTTTCTTTCGGAAAAGAAAGTGGCACCAAAAAAGAGAGTAAGCAAAGAAAATGAAAGAAAGCCCAAGAGAACACAGATGCTTCGCAGGCTCAGCATGACAATGGGGGGGTACTTCGCTCCTCACGATGACACAAGAGGGAGTGGATTGCCACGCTTGGGTACAAGCTCGCAATGACGGAAGGGGTATTTTTAAGTACTATGAAAAATATTGGAAATTATGGAGGGAGTTGGGATTTTTATAAAAAATCCCATAAAAAATTTACTGTTTAATCTCTTTGATACGAGCAGCTTTACCACGAAGTTCGCGAAGATAAAATAGTTTTGCTCTTCTGACACGTCCGCGTCTTACAAGCTCTATCTTTTCAATGCTATCGCTAAACAAAGGGAAGATTCTCTCAACGCCAACGCTGTTTGCGCCTATCTTTCTTATCGTAAATGTCGCACCTGTGCCGCTTCCGCGTTTTGATATGCAGACGCCCTCAAAGTTTTGTACTCTTTGTTTGTCGCCCTCTTTAATCTTTACGGCAATTCTTATAGTATCTCCGGCTCTAAACTCAGGAATACTCTTTTGAGATATCTGTGCTTTTTCAAAAGCTTCAATATATTTATTTTGCATATCGTACCTTTTTTTGGTTCAAAAAACTTTCCATAAAGTCTTAAGAGCCTTTTGTTTTTAGTAATTTTTTATACAGATTGGGTCTATGAAAGCAAGTTTTCGCACGTGCCATTCTGTTTTTTAAGCTGGAGATTATAGCGTGGTTTCCCTTTAAAAAGTCTGAGGGAATGGCTAAGTCATCATAAACATTTGGTTTCGTAAAAGATGGCGCTTCCAAAAGCTCACTTTCAAAACTCTCTTCGCTCAAACTATCCTCATTTCCCAAAACGCCTTCAATTATCCTGCTGATAGCGTCGCACATACAAAGTGATGGCAGCTCGCCGCCTGTGAGGACAAAATCCCCAACAGAAAAAATCTCATCGCCATAAGCTTCTATCACCCTCTCGTCTATACCCTCGTATCTGCCGCATACAAAAACTATGCTCTTCTTGCGAGATAGCCTTTTGGCGTCATTTTGCGAGAAACTTTTGCCAACAGGTGAGGGAAAGACAAAGTAAGCTTCTTTGTCTGCCTTTTTTATCTCCTCAAGTGCGGCAAAAAGTGGTTGAGGAGTCATCAAAAGTCCTGCTCCGCCGCCTGCCTTGTAGTCATCAACTTTTTTGTGTTTATCCAGACTAAAATCTCGTGGATTTATACACTCAACCTTTATCAGCCCCGCCTCTTTCGCACGAAAGAGTATGGAGTCCGAAAAGTAAGGATAAATGAGCTGCGGGAAAAGCGTCACAAATGTAAAATTCATACGCTCTTTTCCAAAAAGTCTATCGCGCCCGAGCTTGATATCTCACGTGTATCTATGTTTGTATCTTTGATATATCGCTCTATGTAGGGGATAAGAAAGCTCTTTAAAAAACCATCTTTGACAAATCTCTCATCGCTTTTGACTTTCAAGTAGTCTTGAGCGCATATACGTTCTATCTCTTCTACAACGCCTAAAATTTCGCCATTTTCAACGACTTTGCAGCCGATGATGTCAAACCAAAAAAACTCATCTTTTTTAAGTTCGCAATTTGCTCGTGTGGCTTCTTTTGTGCTCTTTAGGATTTTGTTTGTAAGTTTTGAGGCTGTGTTTCTATCGTTTACACCGACAAAAGACACCAGAGTTTTATTTTTGTCAAATTCGGATATCTCAAGAGTCATATCTTTATCTACGAAGAAGCGTGCGCCCTTTTTGAACTGTTCCGGAAAATCGCCGAGGTTATGGAGCTTAACAAATCCCTTAAGCCCCACTGCACGACCAAGTTTCGCAACTTCTATAAGTTCATCACTCTTCATCGTTAGATTTGATGTTGATACGGTAAGATTTGCCGCTTTTGGCTTTGCACGCCGCAATCACGGTTTTGATGGCGTTTATAACTTTGCCGTCTTTACCGATAACTTTGCCCGTGTCGGCTTTATCAACATATATAGTAACTTCGCTGAAAGTTTCGTCCACTTCGTTCGTCACTACACGAACGAGTTCAGGCTTTTCAACTATAAGTTTCGCAAACTCTTTTAAAAATATGTCAATCATATTAATTTCCGGTGAGTTTCGCTACCCTGTCGCTGAGTTTTGCGCCTACGCCCTTCCAATAAGTCAAACGCTCAGCGTCAAACTTTACCGTTGTTGGTTCGGTCAAAGGATTGTAATATCCCAATATCTCTATCCAGTTTCCATCACGACGTTTTCTACTGTCTGTTACCACAATGCGGTAAAAAGGTCGTTTTGTTCTTCCCAATCGTGTTAGTCGTACTACGGTTGCCATAGTCTTCTATCTCCTGTATTTACATTTTAAAATTAAGTCCTGTACGGCTTAGATATAAGCGCCAAAACGCCCATATCTAAACTATACGGCTTGCCTATCTTGGAAACCTCTGGTTTTGACCTTGCAGCATTGACTGCAAGTTTGCCATTCCGCCTTTGCCTGAAAATCTTTTCGCCAATTTTGAAGCGTTTTCAAACTGCTTGAAAAAGCGGTTTACTTCCATCTGCGACATTCCTGCCCCCAAAGCTATCCTTCTTTTTCGCGCGTTATTTAAAAGCGACGGCGAAAGTCTCTCTTTTTGTGTCATAGAGTTTATCATAGCTTTTATCCGCTTCATCTCTACTGAGTTTTCCAAATCCATATCTTTCAACTGCCCCGCCATAGACGACAGTCCGGGTATCATACCTATCAAAGATTTCATATTTCCAAGCTTTTTTACACTCTCCATTTGAGCCAAAAAGTCGTTAAAATTGAACTCGCCTTTTTGCATTTTTCTCGTTAAGTGTTTCGCCTCTTTATCGTCTATCACTGCGCTTGTTTTTTCTACCAAAGTCGCTATATCGCCCTCGCCCATCAAGCGATTTACGATACGCTCAGGTATAAAACTCTCCAAATCGTGTACTTTTTCGCCAACGCCGATAAATCTCAAAGGCACTCCGACTTGCGAAGCTATGCCAAGAGCGATACCGCCTTTGCCATCTCCATCGTATTTGCTCAAAATAACGCCGCTTATGCCTATCTTTTCGTGAAAACTCAAGGCGCTTCGTACGGCGTCCTGACCACCCATAGAGTCAGCTACATAAAACTGCTCAAAAGGCTTTAAAACATCTTTTATGCGGGAAAGCTCACCCATCAACTCCTCGTCTATCGCCAAACGACCAGCTGTATCCACCAAAAGCACATCATAAAGCTCATCTTGCGCTTTTTTCAGGGCGTCTTTGGCTATCTTGAGCGGATTTTTCTCGCTATCATCAGCGTACAAATCTATCTCGTTTTGTGAACAGAGTTGTTTTAGCTGCTCAACCGCCGCCAACCTTTGCAAATCGCACGCCGCTACCAAAACTTTTTTCTTTCTTGTCTTTAGATAGAGTGCGAGCTTCACTGTCGTTGTCGTTTTTCCGCTGCCCTGCAAGCCTGTCATCAGCACTACAGTCGGCGATTTTGGTGCAAAAACAAAACCTTGATTGCCATTTGCCGTCAAAATTTTTGTAAGATTTTCTTTTATGGCTTTTAGAAACTGCCTCTGCCCAACGCCTGTTTTTTTCGTGTCAAGCTCTACGCTTAGGAGCAGGTCTTTTACGACTTTGTGATGAACGTCAGCTTTTAGAAGAGATTTTTTAAGTGTTTCCAATGCGTTTTTAAGGGCTTTTTCATCATCGTTAAAACGGATTTTGTTTATAGCCGATTTGAAAGAGTCAGTTAAAATATCAAACACTTATTTATCTCCTTAGAAAATATTTTACATAAAAAAACGCAATAATACAAAAAATCTGCTTTAAACTAAATTAAGCCTTAAAGCTTCTTTAAGCCTGTTTGCCAAATTTTGCGAACTCATCGCTTGGCGGCGAGGTAAAATCATACCCCAAAAGTGAGATTTTCCAAGCGTGAAGCATTATTCTATTGCCTGCTTTGCCGCCGTATTTCTCATCTCCTATGACGGGAAATCCAACGCTTTTGAGGTGCGCTCTTATCTGATGTGTGCGCCCTGTTTCTATGCTTATCTCTACCATTGAGTTTTTGCCCTCAACAAATCTTGGCGTTACTATGGTAAGTGCACTCTGTCCGTCTTTGGCTACTTTTGTGAACGCTCCGCTTTTTGTCTTTGTAACGATAAGCGGCGTGTCTATCCTTAGCGGCTCGGCTACGTTTCCACCGACTATGGCGAGGTATGTTTTTGAAACTTTGCCCGCCCTAAAAGCCGATATGACTTTTTGCGTAAACTCCTCATCTTTGCTCAGCAGTAAAACCCCGCTTGTTTCTTTGTCAAGGCGGTGCAAAAGCGTCAATCCAAACGACTGCGCTATCTCCTCAGCGGTCATAAAAGGCGGCTTGTCTATAGCGGCTATCTTGTCGTCTTCAAAGATAATTTTCGCTTTTTTGAGCTTTTCCACCCTAAAAGTAGTGTCCGCTTTCACGTCTGAGCGTGCCACCAAAATCTTTTTGCCCTGTGCGTAAACCACGCCCCTGTCTATCAAATCTTTGGCTGAGCGGTTGGAGATGCCCTCTTGGAGTGCCAAAAGCTTGTAAGCTTTGTCTGTTTCTATCAAAATTTATCCTTTTAAAACATTAAGTATAGCAATTTCTTTTAAAAAATCAACTGCAATATAAAATACCAAGCGGTTGATGTGAAAAATCCCACCGCTATGCCAAGCCCTACTACAAGCGAGCAGTAGCGGGGGCTGAGATTGTGCTGGCTCACGAGCAAACTCGCCGTGATGTGCGAAGACATACCCGCTTCAAAAACGCTTATTTTGGCAAGATTGCCGCTAAGGTGCATAGACAGAGCCAACACCATAACGAGCAGCGGAGCCAAAAGCAGTTTGTAAAAAATACCAACACTCAAAAGCCGCCACTCTTTTTTTATCTCGCCAAGTTTCAACTGCAGACCTATAGAAAAAAGCGCCATCGGCGACATCGTGGCGACAAGTTTGTCAAGCAGAGGGTTCATCACTGAAATATCCACAAACCAAGGCAGTACCAAAGCCGCCACACAACCGATAAAGGGCGGAAAACGCAAAATCCTCTTGAAAACATAAAAAAAGTTTGTCTTATCACCCGCTTCATCAGAATTTTTCAGTATCGTAACAACGCCAATAGTCGCAAAAATGAGAAATGTTACCTGGTCAAAAATGACAGCATAATGCAGCTGCGACTCCCCATAAAACGCAGATGTCATCGGAAAGCCGATAAACGCTGTGTTTCCAAGCCCGCAAATGACAAAAAGTGCCGTGCGCGGAGCTTTGTCAAGCTGTTTTTTTCTATCGTAAATATTTACAAAAACCCACGCCCCGCCCCACACCACAAACGGTGCGACGATAGGCAAAAGCATTTGCGAACTCCACTCCACTTCAGGCACAAAACGCAAGGATAAAGCAGGCAGAGCGATATAAAGCACCCAAGCGTTGATGCCCTTGTAAGCGTCGCTTGGAAGGATTTTGAAACGCTGCATAACAAGGCCGGAGAGTATGCAGACGATGATAAGAATAAAATTGACCATTTCGCTTTTTACTTCGCCGTATCCTGCATAATACTTTTGACTATCTCATTGCTGTTTTCAAGGTATGATGTAGAGGCTTTTGGAAGCTTTTCTCCCAATTTGGAAGCGACCTCTTGTATGTCGCATATGACTATGCCCTCCACCTGCGAGTAAAGCTCTTTTTGGTTAAAGAAAAATTTTCCCGAGATGATAGAGTTGTTGAAAGCTGCCGGCTCAAATGGGTTGTGTCCGCCCACGCCTTCCACAAAAGAGCCTCCAAGAAGCGTTACATCGGTGATGGCGTAGATGTTGATAAGCTCGCCCATAGTGTCGCAAAGTATCACGTCGCTTGGGTTTGAGAAGCCGTCTTTTGAAAAGCGGCTGTATGTTTTACCGTGCGAGTTCGCCCACGACTGCGCGAGTTTGTTCACTGCGTCAAAACGTTCAGGGTGGCGCGGAACGATGATAATCATCGTATTTGAGAGGTCTACGCTTGAGAGTTGCTCCAACAGCAGTGCCTCCTCGCCTATATGGGTGCTGGCTAGAGTGATGACTTTTTCACGCCCGACATTTGCGCTATAGTTTTTTGTCACTTTTGGCAAAAGTGAGCTTTTGATATTTCCCGAAACTGTGATATTTTTCGCCCCAAGCTCATCAAGGCGCTTTTTGTCGTGTTCGCTTTGAGCGTACACTTCGTCCACAAAAGCAAATAAAATCTTATAGAACCATCTGAATTTTTTATATCTGTGGTAAGAGTTGTCTGATATGCGAGCGTTCACCAAAACAGTCTTTGCGCCCTTTTTTTTGGCGATAAAAAACAGCATTAGCCAAAGCTCAGCTTCAGTTACGACAAGGACTTTTTGCTCATTTATCCAAAATGGCAAAAATATCTCGTAAGGCAAAAATCTGACATTTTCAGTGAGTACGTGAGCTTTATCAAAACCTGTCTTTGTTATGACGCTTATGTTTACTTCGCTCGCCCCGATAGCGTGTATAAGCGGCGTCAAAGATGTAACTTCGCCGTAAGAGCAAGCGTGAAACCAGATGCTTTTTTTCGTAAACGGAGGATTTTTATATAGCAAAAACCTTGACGGAAGAGCTTTTTTGTATTTTTTGATAAAACTCGCGAGTATGATGATAGGCAACGCTAAGATGTATAACAAACTTAGCGTTACGCAGTAAAAATATATAAAGAAAAGACGCATCTACGCTTCTGCCGCTTCCCTGTACAAGATACGTCCGCAATGAGGACACGTGATGATATCTTCGCTGTTGAACACCAAAGAGTTTGTTTTGTCGTTTATACGCATAAAGCAGCCGTAGCATGCTTGTTTTCTCACAGGAACTACTGCGCTGTTGTGCGCCCATTTTCTGATTTTCTCATAAAATGAGAGGATTTTTTGGCTCATCTTGCTTACAAGCTCATCTTTTTTAGCGTAAGCTGCTGCCATCTCGTCTTTGATAGCGTTTCTCTCAGCCTCCATAGATACGTTCAAATCTTCCTCAGCTTTTTGAAGTTCAACGTAAAGCTCTTTGGCTTTTACCTTGTCGCCCTCTTTGAGCTCTATAACTTTCTCAAGTCTGTTTATCTCGTCGTTGGCGAAATCGCTCTGCTCTTTGGCTATATCTTCCTCAAGCTGAAGGGCTTTGACCTCTTTTTCGCTTTTGATAGACGAGGTTTTTTTGCTGATGGATTTGAGTTTGTCCCCAAGTTCGCCCAAAAGCGTTTCGTTTTTCGCTCTTTTGAGCTTTGCGTCTTTTATCTCGTTTTCCAACAACTCTATATCGGAGTTTGCGGTTTTGGCTTTCTCGGAAGCAACACTAAGCGTTTTGTTTATCTTTTGAACTCTTGGTTCAAAAGCGTCAATCTCCTTGTTTATCTCGGAAAGTTTCACAAGTTGATTTAAATACTTATTCATAATTTTTTGTCCTTGAGTTTATTTGTATTCAAAAGGGTTTTTACAATTGGTTATTATAACCTTTAATGGAAAATTTTTCAAATGCTCGCCCAACATCTGCGAAAAATACCTTTCGCTCTCAAAATGCCCGATATCTATCAGGGATATCTTGTTTTCATTTGCACAAAGTGCCTGATGATACTTAAAATCCCCGCTTATAAAGCAGTCTGCTTCTATCTTTTCTATCAAATCTCCGCCGCTTCCTGTGCAAAAAGCCACTCTTTTTATCCGCTCGTGCGCTTTTGAAACTTTGAGATTGTCCAAAGCCAGCCTCTTTTTTATATGTGAAGCAAGCTCGTCAAAACTCTTGTCAGTTTCAAAGTAACAGACAAAACCTTCGCTTTTTTCTATCTTAAATCCTAAAATATTTTCAGCTACATATCTGTTCAGATGTGTTTTGTCTATATTTGTGTGCATTGCGATAAGAGCGCAGTTTTTCTGTATCAGAGTTTTTAAGATATTTGAAGGATACCTTGAAAAATCAAGCCTTTTCAACCCCTTAAATATAAGCGGGTGATGTGTGATAAAAAGCGTCTTTGGCAGGGCTTTGTCAGCCATATCGCTGTCTATATCCAGACTTATACACACTTGCTCTACCTCATCATCTAACGAACCTGTCAAAAGTCCGCTGTTGTCCCACTCCTCTTGAAGTTCAAAAGGGCTTAGAGCGTCCAAAAAGCCGTAGATTTTCTCAATCTTCATTTATCGTCTCTTTGTATTTTAAAGCGCACCCTTTGGCAAGTTCACGTATCTTTAAGATATAGTTTTGCCTCTCCGTTACCGATATGGCCTTTCTGGCGTCTAAGACATTGAATGTATGCGAAGCCACGAGGCAATAATCATACGCCGGAAGCGAGAGATTTGCGTCAAGGCAGCGTTTGCACTCAAGCTGAGCGGCTTCAAACTGTGCGAAAAGCATTTGCGTATCGGCGACTTCAAAGTTGTATTTGCTGAACTCATACTCACTTTGGTGATGTACATCTCGGTAAGTCGTCGTGCCGTACTCGTTTGAGTTCCAAATGATATCAAACACTGAATCAACCTCTTGCAGATACATAGCGAGCCTCTCAACTCCGTATGTTATCTCAACGGGTATCGGGTCGCAGGCTATGCCGCCGACTTGCTGAAAATATGTAAATTGTGTAACTTCCATACCGTCAAGCCAGACTTCCCAGCCAAGCCCCCACGCTCCGAGCGTAGGCGACTCCCAATTGTCCTCAACAAATCTTATATCGTGTTTTTTTATCTCAAGCCCCAAAGCTTCCAAACTCTTAAGATAGAGAGATTGTATGCCGTCAGGACTTGGCTTGATAATCACTTGAAACTGATAGTAACTTCCAAGACGATTTGGATTTTCGCCGTATCTGCCGTCAGTCGGCCTGCGGCTTGGAGCGACATAAGCCGCCGACCAAGGCTTTTTGCCGAGGCTTCTTAAAAATGTAGCCTGATGAAAAGTTCCGGCACCCGCCGATATATCATACGGCTGAATGATATTGCACCCTTGCTTTTGCCAAAAATCCTGCAATGCCAAGAGTATTTCGCTAAATGTCATCATTTTTTAACTCTCCTTCTGCGGATTTTCCAATAATACTTCTATCTCTTTTGAGTCTGCCTCAACCTGTTTCGCTTTTTTGGCTTTATCTTCGGTAAGCTTGACAAAAAGCGCCTCATCAACAGATGCCAATATCTGCATAGCCAAATACGCGCTGTTGATAGCTCCTGCTTTTCCTATCGCCACAGTAGCCACAGGCATACCAGCAGGCATCTGAACGGTTGATAAAAGAGAGTCCATACCGTTTAAGGCTGAACCAGCCATAGGCACGCCTATAACAGGACGTACGGTTATAGCGGCTATCGCACCAGCCAGATGAGCAGCCATACCGGCGGCAGCTATAAAAATAACAGCACCCCTGCCCTCAGCGTCTTTGACATATTTTTTTGTTCTCTCAACGCTTCTGTGCGCTGATGAAACGATAAGTTCGTATTTTACACCAAACTTCTCAAATGTTTTTGCACACTCGCTCATCACATCATAGTCGCTTTTGCTTCCTATAATAATAGAAACAAATTTCACTTCACGTACTCCTAAATTTTTTTGCAAGCTATTATTATATCCAAACATAGATAAATATAACTTTTTATCTTTTAGTTAGCTCTTTTTTGGGCGATTGATTGCATTGATTTTTAAATGAATTTAGTTACTAATTCCCCTCCTGCGAGGGGGGGTGCAGGAAGGGTGGGTGGTTTGAAAAAAATACAATGGGGTTGGCAGAGAGTAGCTTTCAACTGCCATTACCCACAATTTAGTCAGATTTTACCGCTATCGGTAAATCATTATCTCCAATTGCTCCATATAGTCTAAATGCTAAGTGGAAATTATCATCAGGCGCTGGAATCCAGTTGTTCACTTTATCATCGCTTGGCTTTTCGTGTTGGATATATAGCGTAAATGAGCCATTTGTATCTTTTGTTATATTGTCAATGCTTCTTATGCCGTAACGACCGATAGTGTTGTCATAAAAGAAGTTGTTTGGCTTATAGAGAGTTAGCGACCAAAAGTATTTTACAGAAGGCTCTGATGCAAATGTAATCGTATAGTTGGAAGAAGAGCCATTGTAAGCGTTTCCTTGCTCATCAGTGCGAGATATGAAGTAGCGCGCCTCCTCTTTGGTGTTGCCATATATTCCAAACCATGCGGCTAACGCACGCAACACATAATCCTCTCCCCAATTTGCCGTATTATCAGGTGAAATAGTCCAACCTCCAGCAAGTTTTGAAGGAGCTTTCAACAAGTCAATTTTTGCTTCCTTCGCTCCCTCTTTTATCTCCGTCCACTCATCGGCTGTAAAGTCAGCTTTATTGAAAGATACATTTGCTCCCAAATGGAGAGCCTCAAAACCTTTCAAGACTTTTTTATCCGTATCAGATAAAAGTTGATATTGGATTATATAGTTAAATATTTGAAAAAACTTTTCAACATCAGCGTCTTCTGCTATACTGCTATAATTAATAGTTGAGTTGTCCCAATTTAAAGCGACATAATCATACGGTGGTGCATCGCCTGTAAAGTTGCTCAATGTTTGCACAGGAAACGAGGCGGCTTTTGTGAGATTTGCGGCTATGGTATCATTATCGCTATAGGGGTCAAACACTTGTATGCGCCCGAGAGCAAGTACAACAGAGGTCGGCACTCTTACAACTCCCTTTATGCCAATAGGCACAGTACCGTTCCAATCCTCGCGCGCTACTATATATTTGCCCTCTGTTCTGTTTGAAACCGAACCAAGATAGTTAGCGTTGGTAAATATATCCAATAACTGTATTGAAAAATAACGATTTTCCTCGATAGGCGGTATAGTGATGACTACAGGCTCATATCTGATGTCCAATATACCGTAAGTATAAAAAGTATCAATATTTGGGGAAACAAAAGCTGTATTATTTGCGTTAGCTATTGTCACAGAACCGAAAATACTATTTATATACAAATTGTAGGGCGTAGTCGCCAATTTTGATAGAAGTTTATTGTGCTCTACGGCTGGCACAGCATAGACATATGCCTCTTTCGCCGTCTGCCTTAGGGTTTTAGTTTCATTTACTCCCCCCCCCCCGCATCATCGCTATCTCCACACGAGATAAGAAAAAATGCAGGCAAGACAATCATCAACTTAGCTATCTGCCTCAAATAAGCTTTTACGCTTATATATCCGTCATTTAGTGACGGAAAACCAAGAATGTTTAAACTCATATGTCCTCCTTGACATAAATTCCAGTGAATTAAACCATACCAAATAAGTATAGTTAATCCATCGGTTTAGTCCACATTATACTGCATAAATATTAAATTATGCTGAAAGTTATAGATTTTTTGTATTTATTTTGGAGGTGGCAATCCAGATTTTGTGCCAGCAAAATACACCCACTCTTCCGTCATTGCGAGGAGCGAAGCGACGTGGCAATCCATACATTAATTCGTAATTTGAGCAAGACAAAACCACCCCGTCCTACGCCCCCCCCTCCGCAGGAGGGGAATTAACTACAAAATTAACACAGATGCTTCGCAGGCTCAGCATGACAATGGGGTGAGGGTCGCCGATGAATGACAATGGTGGTTGCAACGCACTTGTGCTAGTCCCAATGGATTGCCACGCCTGATTACAAACTCGCAATGACGGAGGGAGGGGAGAGCTGAGATTGTCACGTCGCTTCGCTCCTCACAATGACACAAAGGGCGTGTGTGGCGCAATAAACACCCTCTTTTGTCATTCAGAGGCAAAGCCGAAGAATCTGTGTTTATTCTCTTCCGTCATTGCGAGGAGCGAAGCGACGTGGCAATCCATACATTAATTCAGAATT